>CANHYD010000204.1 GCA_947464705.1 Verrucomicrobiota bacterium
ATAAAATATTTATCAAAAATAAAGAAATCGGAAGGTTTGAATAAAGGTTATTTTTATTATCGCTGTATTTTCGGGTTTGATTTTGTTTTTACAACTTATTATCCATGTCTGTTTAAATATTTTCCAAGCGAGTGTGTTTTCAGTGAATCGATTGGGTTAAAGTCCCATTTTTCATCGAACTGTTTTTGTTTGGATAAAATAGATGAGCAAAAACGGTTTTTATAAATCCGATAATTTTTAAAACATCCCAGATGCCGGATAGTCCGGTTTGGGAGGATTCAAGGCCATACACAACGATGTTCTTGGGGGGGCTTGCCATCGTGACCGACACCCTCGGTAACCCGCTGGGCATCCCCGACAAGCTTGACCCAACCGGGTCGAAACATCTGCCTAGAGGTGGGACAGGCCGCGCCGGTGGCGAACGTCAAGCAGGGGGCCATGGATCACGGTCCGCAGCTAGGGTCTCGAGGCTCATCGTCCAAAAGAATCCGGTCTGCCCTCCCGTCCCTCCCGACAAAATCGGTCCAGCTCCGCCTGGTTCTGTGGACTGGATCAATCGAGCCGATCGCTATGGATTTTCTCTGTGTGCGTCACCTAGGGGGGGATGCGGTTTGCCTTCCCCGCGGGTGGATCACTGGAATCCGGAGGATCGGAAACCGGGCGTGGCTGGATTGGACCGTGATTTGAGTGGGTTGACCGGGTTTGAGGCGAAAATGCGATGGGAAGGTCACATTCCAGTAAGAAAGCGGCCCGGCTTCGGTTTCTCGAACGAGGACCGTTACGCCGGCAATGCTGATTTCCGGCGCGCACAGGCTTTCAGCCGATTCCCCGTGTTCGCGAACACCAACGAGGGAGTGACAATCCCACCAAGGGGTCATCTGGCCGAAATCAAGGACGATGGGTTCGGAACGGATGGCATGTCCCTGCGTTGGGGCGGGGGAAGTTTGGAGACGAATTTTCTCCGGATGCCGTCAAGGCATGCAGAGCGATAGCAAGGAGGATCCGGATCGAGAGTTTCACGATCAGGTGAGGGTTGCACCGAAGTTGGGATCGTGAGTGTTTTCGTCCGGCTCTAGGAATGGTTCAGGGGTTATCCGTGATGACGGCCGGTGGCCCAGCGACGGCTCGCTGCATCCGCAATTCTAACACCTGACGGGCCTCTTTCAGACTGGTTTGGGCAGCGGTGCTCTGGGCAAATCCGCTCAATTGGTCGATGAGGGCCAGCTGACGCTGAATGCCCTCCGGGGTCTGACTGGCGGAGCTGGGGATGCTGTAAAGCGTCTGATTTCCAGCGTTGATGTGAATGGTTTGGAGGTCGGCCCAATTCGAAACCGGTGGGTACTGGGTGAGTACCGCGTCGGCCACGAAGTACTGGTTTCCGGCCAGCGGTTGCTTCAGGTAGGACCAGTAGTCTGCGGGGATTCCACCACTGCCGGCCTGGGCGATGAGAAAATCCCGGGCGGCCTCATTGGACGGCGCTAATTCGGTCAGCGTTTCCAAGGCCTGAAGTCGATTGCCGCCCGGGGAATTCGGTTCAGCAAAGCGGATGAGCGAGGCTACTCCCGCCCCGTCTGGAAGCTTCGCCAGAGCGGACATTGCATAGTACCTCCAGCGCCCTGTGGCAGCTTCAAGGTCTTGACCTGTTTCAGGGTTTCCATAAGACCCCAAGACTTCAAACAACGGTGCGATATCTGGGGTGCCGGAGCTCGTTGGTGCTGCGATTGCAGTGGCCAGTTGCGCACGGGCTGCGGCGATCGCCTGATCTCGATACTGGCCGGGATCAGCCTCTTCGAGGCTTTGAGCCAACAAAGCCAATTCCTGATAGGTTTGCGGTTTGTCCAGAATTTGGCTCATGGCAGCGATGGCTTCCGGGCCTCCAATTTGCCGGAGAGCCTGGATCATCCCCGTGCGGGCGCTCCAATGTCCCAGTTCCGCCCGCAGTTCGCGGCCGAACAATACGTCCGTGCCGTCGCTCATGAATTGCAGGATGGCTGGAATTCCGGCGGCACCCATTGCTGCCAAGTCGCGGAGGCCGGTCTTCCAAGCTTCGAGCGCCTCGGGACGAACCGCATCGTTCTTGCCTTTCAGAGAGCCCCGAAGAGCCGTCAGTCGGGCCATCACTTGTTGGACCTCGGCGGGAACCGGTTTGTGGGCTGCCGGTTCGGAAACCTGACTGATACCCAATGCAGGGTTGGGATCGGTCTCCAGGGTGCTGGCGTTGCTTTCCGTCTCCGGCGGCCCTGGAAGCGGTGGGCTTTGCACGTCATCCACGGAGGAGTCTGTGATTTCCGATGGGATGCTGGTCGGAGCGGGTGACATCAGGAAGCGGGTCACACCGAGGATGCCGATGACCGAACTGATGATCGTAGCCATGACTATCCAGCGGTAGCCACGTTGCTGAGTGTCGGGCTGGCGGGGCTGGTGGCTCTGAGGCTTGGGTCGGGAGTTCATGGAAAGAATGGGTTGATTGAATCCGACACGGCATCCGGACAGGGAGTAGGGAGAGTGGCTGGTTAGGGGTTGAGCCGGCCGCTTATGCGGATGGATCCGGGTGCAACGGTGATGTCGGCGAGCTGTGAAAAAAGGCGAACTCGGCGGGAGCGGATTTTCGGTCCATGTGGATTGAGCCCAGGTTTCAATTGGGGTTATTCCGAGTATTGGGTCATCTCGGCGGCGGCTCTCAAATAGGGCCTCAGGGTTGGTTTTGGCCAAGGACTGGCTAGGATGCCCCCATGCTCCAACGCGTGTTTCTGCTGGGATTTTGGCTGGCCAGCCTAGCCTGGGCTCAGTCGACGGTGGTCATCTCTGAGTTTCTGGCCAGCAACTCTCAGGGTTTGCCGGATGAGGACGGGAGTTTTCCCGATTGGATTGAGATCCAGAATACCAGTGCCGCGCCGGTGAACCTACTGGGTTGGTCATTGACCGACGACCCGGCCAACACGACCAAGTGGCGTTTCCCAGCCACAAACCTCAATGGCGGGGCGTTTTTGGTGGTGTTTGCCTCGGGCAAGGACCGGGCCGTGGCGGGCGCTCCCTTGCACACCGGCTTCAGTTTGGCGGCCGATGGCGAATACCTGGGCCTCTTCGCTCCGGAGGGACAGGTTGCGGTGAGCGAGTTTGCTCCGAGTTATCCGCCCCAGAAACCCAATGTGTCTTTCGGACGGCGCTCCGGACAAACCCTGTTCTTCAAGCCCCCGTCGCCCGGTGTCGCCAACAGCGGCGGGTTTGCCGATTGGGTGGATGCCCCGCAGTTCAGTCAAACGCGTGGGTTTCTGGAGACTCCCTTTGACCTGACCTTGTCATCCGAGACACCGGGTGCGGTGCTCCGGTACTCGACCAATGGCACTTGGCCCAACGCCACCAACGGTTTGGTTTATTCCGGCCCGATTCCGATCCGAGGCACGACCATCCTCCGTGCGGCGGCCTTCAAGGACGGGCTGCAACCGAGCGCGGTGAAAACCCATACCTATTTGTTTCTGCAGGATGTCCTGCGTCAGTCCACCAATGGGGTGGCGCCTCCCGGATGGCCCACGTCGTGGGGTGCCAACACTCGCGACTACGGGATGGATCCGGACATAGTGAATTCACCCACCTACCGCGATCAACTCATCCCGGCCCTGAAGTCTCTGCCGTCGTTCTCGGTGGTGACGGATTTGAAACACCTCTTCGATCCGACCACGGGCATCTACGCCAATCCTGGGCAGGACGGCCGGGACTGGGAGCGGCCTTGTTCGTTGGAACTGGTCTTTGCGGAC
This sequence comes from Verrucomicrobiota bacterium, assembly GCA_947464705.1. Taxonomy (GTDB): domain Bacteria; phylum Verrucomicrobiota; class Verrucomicrobiia; order Limisphaerales; family UBA9464; genus SXXZ01. The sequence goes on from CANHYD010000204.1 coordinate 3,756, forward strand.
GGCTCCAAAGGATTCCAGGTCGACGCGGGGATTCGAATCCGCGGCGGGTTTTCTCGGAGCACGGGAAACCCCAAACATGCGCTGCGTTTCTTTTTCCGGGAATCGTACGGCGCCTCGAAACTGAAGTTCCCGCTCTTTGGCAATGGCGGGACCGATGAGTTCGATGCCCTCGATCTGCGCACTTTTCAGAACTACTCGTGGAGTTTCCAAGGCGACTCCCAAGGGGTCTTCATCCGTGACCAGTTCAGTCGGGACACTCAGCTCGACATGGGGCGACAGGGGGAGCGTGGGAACTACTACCACCTGTATATCAATGGCCAGTACTGGGGCCTCTTCAACAGTTGTGAGCGACCCGAAGCGGCCTACGCGGCCACCTACTATGGCGGCAACAAGGAGGATTACGATGTCATCAAGGTGGAGGCAGGGCCGTACACCATCAACGCCACGGATGGCGACATGGCGGCCTGGACCCGGCTTTACAATGCTGCCAAGGCGGGCGTCGCGGACAATGCGGCCTATTTCAAACTCGAAGGCCGCAACGCCGATGGAACGCCCAATCCCGCTTACGAGAACTTGCTCGATGTAGACAACCTCATCGACTACATGCTGGTCATTCTCTACGGCGGCAACTTGGATGCCCCGATCTCCAATTTCCTCGGGAACACCTCGCCCAACAATTGGTACGGTCAGCGCGACCGCACCGGGCGGCACGGCGGCTTTCGCTTTTCGGCCCATGACTCCGAGCACACGCTGTTGAACGTGGCTGAGAACCGCACGGGGCCTTACGGCACGGCCACCAGTTGGAGCCTCACCAAGAGCAATCCTCAGTACTTGTGGCAGCAACTCAGCGCCAATGCCGAATTCCGCCTGCGCGTGGCCGACCATATCCAGAAGCACTTCTTCAATGATGGGGCTCTGACCCCGGCTTCCGCCCGAGCCCGCTTTGCGGTGCGGACCAACCAGATTTATTCGGCCGTGGTGGCCGAGTCGGCCCGATGGGGGGATTCCAAGGTGGCGACCCCGCTCAATCGCGACCAGCACTGGCTGCCTCGGGTCCGCGACATCATGGGTAATTACATGGGTCAACGGACCGCGAATGTGTTGGGCCAATTGCGGGCGCGGAACTTGTACCCGACCACAGCGGCTCCGTCGTTTTCTCAACATGGCGGCAATGTGCCGGGTGGTTTCCGGTTGGCGATCACGGCCCCGGCCGGCGAAGTGCGCTACACCTTGGATGGAACCGATCCCCGGCAGATCGGCGGCGCGGTCTCCCCGGG
>CANHYD010000205.1 GCA_947464705.1 Verrucomicrobiota bacterium
TCCCAGGATGGGCAATGCCGTCTCGCGACGGATGAGCAGCGGAAAATAGCCGATGTTGGCGCCGACATCCACCACGGTGCCCTGATTGAGCGACCGCAGGATGGGCGCAATCAGGCCAAACTCGGGCAACAAGTGCTCTCCGGCCACCAACAACGTGGCGACCGCCTTGGTCCACGACGCGGGGTGGGCCAGACGCCCCGCCCCAAAGGGTACCGAGACCAATCCCGAGGTTCCGTTGATCCAGCCCAGGAGCGCGTGAAACTTGCGACCCAGAGGGAGGTTCCGAATCAGGCCCGCACCCTGGATCGGCCGGGGCGATGGATGAGGATGGGAGGCGGTGGGCATCGGATTTTGGGGCAGCGCGTCCAACAAAGAACGCAGAACGACGCTGCCAATCCCCCGGCCGGCAAGGAAGCGGCTTTTTGCGGGTTCCGTGATTTCAGAGGTCCGGGCTCGCGGAATTCATTCGGATTTTGCGCGTCACCCGGCAAACCCCATTTGCCCGAACGCGGGCATTCCGGGCAGTCTTACGGGCGCATGAGTTGGCTGTATCGCAACATCGCTCGCCCGTTCCTCTTTGCTCAGGACTCCGAGGCGGTCCACAACCGGACCCTCGGCTTGTTGGCCCAAGCCAGTCACTGTGCCGGGACGCGGAAGCTGGCACAGGCGCTCTTTGAGACTGCCCCTCTGCCGGTTGAAGCCATGGGACTGCGTTTCCCCAACCCGGTGGGACTCGCCGCCGGCATGGACAAGCAGGCCGCGGCCGTGCCGATGTGGGAGGCCCTCGGATTCGGCTTCAGCGAACTGGGTGGTGTGACCGGCCACGCACAGCCGGGCAATCCCCAGCCACGGATGTTTCGACACGTTCCGGACGAAGCCCTGGTCAACCGGATGGGTTTCAACAACGGCGGGGCGACCGCCTTGGCCGAGCGCTTGGCGGCTTGGCGGACTCAAGGACTGTGGCCCTCCCATCCCGTGGGCATCAATTTGGGCAAGTCCAAGATCACTCCGCTGGATCAAGCCGCGGCCGAATATGCCCAGTCGTTCCGCACCTTGTGGCACCTGGCCGATTTCTTCGTGGTCAATGTCAGTTCGCCGAACACGCCCAACTTGCGACAACTTCAGGACAAGGCGGCGTTAGACGACATCCTGGCGGCAATGCAAACGGTGAATGCGGAATTATCCCGCGGCGGCGCAGCCAAGCCCGTGCTCGTCAAAGTAGCCCCGGACCTGACCTTCGACGCGCTGGATGAAATCGTGAGTCTGGTCGGGCCTCGCCAACTCGCCGGACTGGTGGCCACCAACACCACCCTCGCTCGTCCCGCACAGCAAGACCACCTGGCTCAGAGGATCTACCGCGAGACGGGTGGCCTCAGCGGTCGGCCGCTGGCCTCCCGCAGCACCGAAGTGGTGCGTCATCTCTACCGGCAAACACAGGGTAAAGTGCCGATCATCGGAGTGGGCGGAATCTTCACCGCCGCGGACGCCTGGGAAAAAGTCACGGCCGGAGCCTCGTTGGTTCAGGTGTACTCGGGCTTGGTCTATGAGGGTCCAGGGCTTGTGCGCGAGTTGATCGAGGGATTGGCCCAACGTCTGGGCGGCGGTCGCTGGACCGACGCCGTCGGCAGCGCGGCCCGGTAAGGTCCGGCCCCGGAAAACGCCTCCGATGCAACCGAGGACACCATGATGCCCCCGCTGACCGTTGGGATCCCTTCGGCTTTAGCCGTCCTGAGCTTTGGCATCGTTACCTGGCAGTTCATCGCCGCGCAGCGTTTTCCGCTGCATCGGCGAAGCCCCAATCCTGGATTTGCTCCCGGCATCTCCCTCCTGAAACCCCTCAAGGGCTTGGATCCCGATCACTCGGAACAGTGCCTGACGAGTTGGCTCACGCAGAACTACGCGGGTCCCCTGCAGTTCCTCTTCGTGGTGGCCGACGCCAACGATCCGGTGGTGCCGCTGGTGCAACGGCTCATCGCAGCGCATCCCCATCGCGACGCCCGATTGCTGATTTTTCCGGAGCGGGTGGGTGCCAATGCCAAGGTCTCCAAACTGGCGCAGGCCGAGGGTCTGATCGCCCACGACCTGGTGCTGGTGAGCGATGCCGATGTGCTGGCCCCGACCGATCTGCTGTCGCAGATGGTGTTGCCGCTCCAAGACACAGGCGTGGCCTTGGTCCACAGTTTCTATCGATCAGCCAATCCCTCCAACGCCGCCATGGAATGGGAGGCTACCGCCATGAATGCCGACTTCTGGAGTCAGGTGCTGCAGTCGCGGATGCTGGCTCCGATGGATTTCGCTCTCGGGGCGGCCATGCTCGTCCGCCGCTCCGCGCTGGAAAGCATCGGCGGTTTCCGGGCTTTGGCCGATTACCTCGCCGATGATTTTCAACTGGGTCACCGCATCGTCGCGGGCGGGGGGCGCATTGAACTCACTCCCGTGATCGTCGAGTGCCTCGATGTCCCCACGGGCTGGAAGACTATCTGGACCCATCAAGTGCGCTGGAACCGCACCATTCGCGTCTGCCGACCTGGTCCTTACATCGCCAGCATTCTCGCCAATGGCACCGTATGGAACGCATTGGCGGCAGCCGTGGTGTGGTGGCATCCGGCGCTGTCCTCCCGAGAACGCGGACCCTGGCTCGGACTCTTCATGGGATTGATCATCGCCCGCTCGCTCATGGCGCAACTCCTGGCCCAACAGCTCGCGGCCGTGCCGGGTCGACCGAGCCGTGGGGATTCGTTCGTGTTCGGCATGGCCGCCGCCAAAGACTTGCTGGGGGCCGCCGTCTGGGTCGCTGCCATCTTCGGCAACACCGTCCACTGGCGAGGCATCGACTACTCGGTGGACCGTGAGGGCCGATTGACCCCCTTGCCCAACTCGACTGGCTGACGAGCCCTTGGAGCCTCAAAGGCCATCAACGCCCCCGAGCAGCCCAGGCACCAAGCCACGGACCCACAGCCAACACGGCATAAGCCAAGGCCCAGAGCTTCTCATACCGGCCCCAACGAAACCAGGCGGCCAGAGCTCCGAGCAGGATGCCGCCGAAAAAGCCACCGGCATGGGCCAACACATCCGAGGCTGGGTTGACTCCCAGGCTGAGGAATAGAAACCCGCCGGCTCCCAGGCTGATCCACACCGGCTTGGTGGCATGCCGGCTGATGCGCCACCAGACCACCGCATGCCCCGCCAGAAGTCCGAGGGCCGCCATCACCACACCCGAGGCTCCGAGAGCCCGAGCGGTGGGCTCACGTAAGAGCACCCCCGGAATATTGGCTGCGGTGCCGGCCAGGAGGCTCAGGCTCAGCGCGGTGCCCGGACCATACCGACCCATGGCCAAGCCGAGGGTAAGAGCGCCGGTGCCGACGTTCGAAGCCAGATGCGCCACGTCGGCATGCAGCCAGGTGGCGGTGAAGAGGCGCCACCATTGCCCGTCTTGACGGACCGCCGCCACCTCGACCCAACCGGCGGAGCGGAGGACCGTGGGCAACAGCCCATGGAGCAGGCACAACACCAGGACCCAGGCCACCACACCCGGCGCCCAAGACAACGATCGGTCGGAGGCCGCGCTGGTGGCCGCGGAACGCTGCCAGTCGAACCGGGGGTTCTCGCGGCGGTACTCGTCAATCACCGCCCTGGCCCGCTCGATCGATGCGGGTTCGACGCGCAGGCACCACACGGTCGATCGGGAGCGCCGAGACGGTTGGGGCCCGCGGAATCGAGGATCGGGTTCGTGGACAATCCTTGAGCGATGCGGATCGGTGAGGACCTCGACGGAAGCCGTCCCCGAATCCGATGAAGGTTCGGAAAGGTCCGCCAATTCTTCCCTCTCGATCACTGCGGGGATCCCCTGGCTGATAAGGACCAAACCCCAGTCCATGGCCTGCCTCCGAGACCCTGCAGTCAACGTCGCCGGGGCGAGCCGATCCAGGTCGGTGGGGTGGGGAATCATGAGCGCGCAATGTCGGGAACCCGGGCCGGAAATCAACGGGACCGGCGAAGATTTCGCGCAGTCACCCGGAACCTGCGACGAAGCCGTCGGGCGCGCAGCCAACGGGCGCATGCCGGCGAAACAATCTCAACGGTTGATCTGCCAGAAGCGGATGCCCACGGGCTCGACCCGGATCGGATCTTGCATGGAGGTAGGCAGCGGGGCGTCTCCCCGAATCCCGAAGATCCGGGCCGACCGCATCAAGTCGGTCTCACTGTCGAGAGGGGCCCTCGGATTGAACAAAGACCACAATTTCGAGGCCTTGGGTTCCTTGAAGAGGCCACGCACCCAACCCCCTTGCTCCGGGACCGACAACACTTTCGGCTCGGCGAGGGAGCGGCGGAAAAGCCCGCTTTCAAGGACCAATAACTCTCGTTGCGCCTCCTGAGGGCTGACAGCGATTACCGAATTTTCGCCCAAGGGGACCGCGGAGGCCCGCACCAGCAGCACCCTCTGGGAAGGCTGGGAACTCGGCTCAGCGCCGTTGGGCGGCACCAGCGGTTTGGCCACCGCGTCGGCCGTTTTCGCTACGCCTGACGGCGTGGCCGCACGGGTCGGTTTGTCTTCGGCTGCTCCAGCGACTGGCACCAGCGACAGCAGGATCGCTGTCACCAGACTCGGGCGCAGGCAGTTCGAAATCCGGCCTTGAAGTGCGTTCATGGGAACCAGGGGTTATTGGCTTTCTCCTCTTCCACGGTCGTGAGCGGACCATGACCGGGACACACTAGCGTCGCCGCGGGCAGTGAGAAAATCTGTTCTCGGACTTTCGACCGGGCCAACTCCAGCTGATCCCGGGCCCCACCCATGGATCCGGCAAAGAGAGCATCTCCCACGATGGCCACATGTGGAGCGTCCTCGGGCCAGTTGCCCACAATGTAAGTGACCCCGTCCTCAGCATGTCCCGGCGTGTCGCGATTGGTGACCCGCAAGCTGCCCAGCATGATGAAGTCATTGGGGCGGATGCGCTGTTCCACAGGAGCATTCTTGGAGTTGGTGTGGATCCGGGCCTTGGGGAAGCGTTCCCGAAGACCGGCCA
>CANHYD010000206.1 GCA_947464705.1 Verrucomicrobiota bacterium
CAGATGCGCAACTGGTACTACTTCAACTGGCTGTGCGGCGACCACATCACCGAGCAGCACATCCACAACCTCGACGTCGCCAACTGGGTCAAGAACGCCTACCCGGTGAAGGCCCACGGCATGGGCGGCCGTCAGGTGCGCACCCAGAAGGAATACGGCGAGATCTTCGACCACCACGCCATCGAGTACACCTACGCCGACGGCACCACGCTGCTGAGCCAATGCCGCCACATCCGCGGCGCCGACAGCAACGTGTCTGAGCAGTGCGTCGGTTCCAAAGGCTTCTGCAACATCAGCGGCCACTCCATCACTCCGTCCGGTGGCGGGACTGCTTGGCGCTTCCGTGGCGAGAAACAGGTGGATCCGTACCAGCAGGAGCACGACGACCTGTTCGCTGCCATCCGCAAGAATACCGAGTACAACGAGGCCTTCAACGGTGCGAAGTCATCGCTGACCTCGATCATGGGCCGGATGTCCACCTATACCGGCAAGACCATCAGCTGGGAGCAGGCCCTCAATTCCAATGTGAATCTCGCCCCGAACGACTTCGAGAACCTCCGCTGGGACTCCGAGTGCAAGTCTAAGGCGGACGCCAATGGCTTCTATCCGGTGGCCGTGCCGGGTGATGCCAAGTGGTTCAAGATGGTGGTCTGATCCAGATTCCATTCGCAACCCGCGACGCTTCATTGAGGCGTATCGGGACTCAACAGCCCTTCGGAGCCATTGTGCTCGAAGGGCTGTTTTGCTTCGGGCCCAGGAGGCGCCGCAGCGGATTCGATCGGTGGCAGACCAACAAACAGAACACCACCGGCCACCGACTTCAGGACAGCCTCGAAGCGGACGGCACGAGGGGAGATTTAAAAACCCGCGGTCCAACCCCACATCCACCCATCAGGTCGCACTACCTCAGGCCACTTTTTTACCCGGCTTGCGCCCCCGCTTGCGGCCAGTGGGAGGGACCTCCGAAAGCCCGTCCTTCAAACCCAACCGCGCCAACTTGTTATAAATGGTCTTCTCCGTGACATCCAAGATCCGAGCGGCCGCCGCCTTGTTGCCTTGGCACAAATCTAGGGTCTGCTGGACGGCCAACTTCTCGACAGCCTCCATGGACATTCCTCCAACGTAAGGCACCGCCAAACCACCCTGAAGGATTTGCGTGGGATCACTCTGATGCAGCAGACGAGGCGGCAGGTCCGCCACACGAATCTCGCCCCCAACAGAGCTGAAATAAGCCCATTCCAACACGGATTCCAACTCACGGACGTTTCCGGGCCACGAATAGTTGGTGAGGATGGCCGATGCGGCGTTCGAAATCTGGGGGATTCCTCCGGAGCGGACCATCGAAAGTCTCTGAAGGAAAATCCCCGACAGAAGCGGCAGATCCTCGATGCGCTCCCGAAGCGAGGGTATCTCCACCGTCAGCGCATTGAGCCGATAAAACAGGTCCTCACGGAACTCTTTGGCGGCCACTTTGGCGCGCAAATCGGTGCGACTGGTGGCGATCACCCGGACATTGACCGGCACCGATGTGCCCGTGTCGCGACGATGGATCCACCGGTTCTGGAGGAGTTCCAAGATCAATGACTGCTGGGCCAGTGGCGTCTCTCCGACCTCCAACAACAACAGCGTCCCCCCTTCGGCCATTTGCACTCTCCCGGTCCGGCGGGTCTCCTGCCCACCGCCCGACACAGTACCGGCGGACTTGCCAAACAATTCCTCCTCCAAAAGTTCTCCCGGTATCGAGGCGCAATTCACCGGGACCAGCGGACCGCGGGAGCGCGCGCTGACATGGTGCAGCATTCGCGCAAAGAGACGTTTGCCGCCGCCCTCGGGCCCCGTGATCAAGACGTCGGCCTGTGTCGCTCCAAGTGCCGAGGCGGTCTCTCGCAAGATGCGAGCCGAGGGCGACTGACCAATCCATTGAGTGTCACGGAGGCCCGGGAACTGGCCAACCGGCTGACTCAGGGATTGTCCGGTTCGCACCGCCGCCGAAACCGTGGCCACGAAGGCCCCCACATCCAGTGGTTTGGTGACGTAGTCGAACGCACCGGATCGGATCGCCGTCAACCCATCCGTCGCGTCACCTCGCCCCGCCATGGCAATCACCGGAACCTGGGAGAGGTGTTCTCGGAAGTGCTTCAAGACCGACATTCCACTGGTCCCGGGAATCATCAGATCGATGACCGCGCAGACTGGGGGATTCTGGCTCTGGGCGATGGCAGCGTCACCTGTCTCGGCAAACTCGGCCTCGAAGCCTGCCTTTTTGAGATGATAGGCAACAATTCTCTGGATGGAATCATCCGCCTCGACCAGCAAAACTCGATTATTCCCCTTCGCAATGCTCACAAACCCAATTGGACGCGCACTTGGTTAATGGTCAACCGAAAATTTTTCTGCCAGTTAAATTTTTATCATTTCGATAATCATTCCAATCTCATGCCAATTATTCGCAGAAACGCTCTTTAGTTCCAAAAAACACTCGGTGCGATACACCAAAAAATATCCTTGGCGGACGGGCAACGGGTCATTTTAGCACTGGGGACTCATTTGTTCAGCGGAAGACACTGCGTTGCATTGAGTAGACCTCTGGTTTTGGCGTGAGGGCTCCCGGAGGGTTTGCAACGCAGAATGATCATCGAATCCAGCAAACCGATCCCCTCGCTTTCGGACAACGAACCGCGCGAAACATCAGGCACCACAGCGTGGTTGGCCGATGGAAGCGCTTTGCGCCCCGAGCGCGTCCAGGCAGCGCCTGGGGACAGGCTCTACCGGGCTGGCCCAGGACGTGGGTTGCAAGATCCTCATGAGGTGCATTGACGATCCTGCCACCCAGCCTAACGTCGGCGCCATGACGCGTTCCTACCTGTGTGGGCTTGCCGTGGCCTCTGCCATTTGTTCATCCCCTGTATCCGCAGCGGATTGGCCCCGCTTCCGGGGCACCGAAGGAACTGGGGTCTCCCCAGAAAGTGGATGGTTGGGCAATTGGCCCGGAGGTCAGCCCCGCACCGTGTGGAAAGCCAATGTCGGAGCGGGCTTCTCTTCCATGACTTTGGTCGATGGCAGGGTGTTCACCTTGGGGCACAACGGCCTGAAGGCGGACGGCATCGACACTGTCGTGGCACTGGAGGCCAGCAGCGGCAAGGAGCTTTGGCGCCACAGCTATCCGGAGAAACTCGCCGACCATTACTACGAAGGCGGCACCTCCGGAACACCCACGGTCGACGGTGGCCGGGTGTACACACTTTCCAAGGCCGGAGTGGCCCTGTGCCTAGACGCGGCGACTGGCAAAGTCATCTGGTCCCGGAACCTGGCGGCGGAACTCGGTTTGAAAGTCCCGGAGTGGGGATTCGCGGGCGCACCGCACATCGCCGGAGATCGGGTCGTGTACAATGCAGGCGACGCGGGTTTGGCGCTGGAAAAAGCCACCGGCAAGGAGGCTTGGATCAGCGGCAAGGGCTCGGCGGGTTACGGCACTCCAGTCCCCTTCTCGCTGGAGGGAAAACCAGCCTTGGCCATTTTCGGACTCCGCCATGTCATCGTCATCGATCCCGTCAGTGGCCGGGAGTTCTGGCGTCACCCTTGGAAAACCCGATACGACGTCAACGCGGCAGACCCCGTGGTCATCGGCGACACCATGGTCCTCACCTCCGGCTATGGCACCGGAGCCTGCGGCATTCGCTTCACCGGATCTGGCGCCAAGGAAATCTGGAAGAACCAATCCCTGCGATCGCACATGCAGGCGCCTATCGGAATCCGAGGCCACGTCTATGGCATCGATGGCGATGGCGGCGATGCCAAGGCGCGCCTGAAGTGCCTGGAAGCCAACACGGGCAAGGTCGTCTGGGAATCTCCGGAGGCTGAGACCGGTGTGCTGACCGCCGCCGATGACAAGCTGATCTGGGTCACCGGTAAGGGCGAGTTGATCATCGTGAAGGCCGACCCCACGGGATACCACGAAGTGGTTCGTGCCCAGGTTTCGCGGGGCAAAGTCTGGTCGACACCCGTACTCCTCAACGGACGCCTGTATATCCGGAACTGGAAGGGCGAACTCCTCTGCCTCGATGTCAAAGGCACCGGGGGAGTTTCCTAGACAATAGCTGCCCTCCGTGACTTCGGGATTGGATTTCAAGTACCGGGACGGCGGCCTGCATTTTCCGCAGCTGGGGCTTTGGATGGATCCCCACCATCCGGTGCGAACAGGCGAGTGGGTCGTGGTTAGCCACGCCCACGCAGATCACACAGCCCGACACTCCGCGGTCATTCTCACAGAGCCCACGCGACGGCTCATGCGATCGCGGATTTCCGGGGCCCGGCTGGAGCGGGTGCTTGAATTCAGCGAAATTCTCCACCACACCGATCTGGCCCCTTCGACGACCCAGAAACCGTTTCACCTGAGCCTGCATCCGGCGGGACATGTCTTGGGTAGTGCCATGGCCCGTCTCGAAGTGGACGGGGATTCCCTGCTCTATACTGGGGATTTCAAGCTCCGGGAGGGCCGGAGCTCCGAGCGCTGCGAACCCGTCCAGGCACGCACCTTGGTCATGGAAACCACCTATGGGCGGCCCCGCTACGTTTTCCCACCCACAGAGGAGGTGCTCGCATCGGTGGTTCAATTCTGCAAAGCCTCCCTCGATGCCGGAACCACCCCGGTGCTGATCGCTTATTCGCTGGGCAAGGGACAGGAAATCCTGGCCTCCCTCCTCACGGCCAACCTCCCTATCCAACTGCATGCTAGCTCCGCCAAGATGACGGAAATCTATGCGGACTTGGGCTACCGATTCCCCCGGTGGACACCGCTGTCTCCCCAGACCGCACGCGGCCACGTCATCATCACACCGACCGCTCGACCATTACTTTCGGCCCAACCCGGGATCGGCCCACTCCGGATCGCTTCGCTCAGTGGCTGGGCACTCGATCGGCGTTGGCCGACGACAGACGATAGCCAGCAACGGTTTGCCCTCAGCGACCATGCCGACTTCCCGGACCTCGTGAGATTCGTCAAAGAAGTAAGCCCG
>CANHYD010000207.1 GCA_947464705.1 Verrucomicrobiota bacterium
ATCATCGATGCGAATGTCCTCCAATTGGGCCTGCACCGGAATCGCCGCGAGCCCACACACAAGACCCACGATCCAGCCGCCCACTCTTCCAAGACACCGCGACTCACAACGCATAGAGTCACCTTCGCTCCCCAGACCCCGCTGTCCAGATTATCCCATCCATCGCTGCACCCGGAAGGCCCAGTCCTGGACAACTCAATACCACCCAGCGCTCCGCGGGATCGGTCCGCAGCAAGCCTTGGAGGCGAACAACAAAGCCCCTCGCGCAAAGCGCGAAAGCCCCATCCTCCCCCGAGCCTCCTCAGCGAGCAAAGGACTGATCCCGCGGAGCGCCCCACATACGCCAGCGGAGCGGGATCGGTCCGCAGCAAGCCTTGGAGGCGAACACCAAAATCCCTCGCGCACAGCGCGAAAGCCCCTCCTCCCTCGAGCTTCCTCAGCGCGCGCAGGACCGATCCCGCGGAGCATCAGCACACTTGCACAAGAACATCGCCAACCGTTGACTCCCCGGGCGCCTTGCCAGATCGGCGCATCACTGTGAAGTCCCACCCGCCTGGAAAAGCAGGCTACTTTGTGCTCGAAGGCACCAACGCCTTCGCCGCCTCCTACTATTTCAACTACCTCATGTTCCTGCTCCAACAGGAACACGGGTTTTCCAACCTCAACAACCTCACCCTGGGCGCGGTTCATGGGTTCCTCTACGTCGGAGCCTCCTGGTTCGCCGGTCGCTTCGGCCAGCGGCATGGATACTTCACCAGCCTCCGCATCGGCTTCGGCGGCATGGGCGCGGGCGTCGCTGTCGGCTGGTTGTTTCCGGGAACCGTAGGGCAAATCGCCGGACTGCTCGTCTGGACCCTCGCCATGTGCTTCACCTGGCCCATGCTGGAAGCACTGGCCTCCGAGCGAGAACCCGCCGAACGCCTGCCTCACCGCATCGGCCTCTACAACGTCATCTGGGCCGCAACAGCAGGATTGGCCTTCTTTTTAGGCGGCACCCTCTTCCAGCATCTCGGGAAAAACAGCCTCTACTGGCTTCCCCTCCTCATCCACACCTTGCAGTGGATCAGCCTCGGACGACTGGAACGTCACCACGCCCGGAACACCTCCCTCGCAACCGCGTCATCGAGCACACCCCACCCCGCGAATACCGGCCCGAAACGGGAAGCCCGAATCACCCAGGTCTTCCAGAAACTCGCCTGGATGGGCAACCCCTTCGCCTACATGGCCATGAACACCGTCATCGCCGTCGTCCCCAGCATCGCCGAGCACGCCGGCCTGGGCATCGAAGAGGCGGGGCGGTTGATGTCCGCTTGGTTCATCGTCCGCACCCTCACCTTCGCCGTCCTCTGGGCCTGGCACGGGTGGCACTACCGCGTGGGATGGTTTCTCGGATCCTTCCTCCTCCTCATCCTGGGGTTCATCGCCGTCATGACTGCCCATCAGATATGGATACTGATCCTGGCCCAGATCGCCTTCGGATGGGGGACCGGCCTGATCTACTATTCCTCCCTGTTCTATGCGATGAACGGCAGCGACACCCATGGCCAACACGGAGGAATCCATGAAGCCTTCATCGGCATAGGCATAGGCTCTGGCCCGGCCATCAGCGCCTTGACTCTATGGCTTTCCGGCGCGGCCATGGCACCGGCCATTGCCGTGGGAGTAACCCTGGTTGGCGGATGGACTTGGTGCTGGAGAGTGAGTCGGGGAACACAGCCCACCCCGGCCGACCGTTGACCCGGAGCGGGAATCGGCCATGGTGATTGAACGACAGACCCAGTTCCGGCCGACCGCTCTTTCCGGTAACGCCGTCACCTCCCGGTGGTCTCTCCATTCATGTCCATGATCTCCCGCACCACCTCAAAAACCCAAGACGGCTTCACGCTGATCGAACTCCTCGTGGTGGTGGCCATCATCGGCATCCTCACCAGCATGCTGCTGCCGTCTCTGGCCGCGGCCAAGGGTTCCGCCCAGCGGATCGTTTGCCTCAACCACGAAAAACAACTCGCACTGGCCTTGCATCTGTATGCCGGAGACCACGCCGGCCGATTCCCGCCCCGCCTCCTGACCAACCGCTGGTGCACCACGCTGCGGCCCTACTACCAGGATCTCAAGATCCTCAAATGCCCCGTCGATTCCGGAGCCAAAGGCAGCACCAACATCCCCGGAGTCGGCGATCGCGTCGCCGAATACGCCCCTCGCACCTACCTCATCAACGGCTTCAACGACTTCTACCGACGACGAGTCGGAGCGACCCAGATGCCCGAGTTTCGGACTCAGGGCAATGGCGAGGTGATCATCGGCGAGAACGACATCCCTGAGCCCTCGCAAACCATCAGCTTCGGTGAACGCGACTCCAGCCGGATGGTCCACTTCCACATGGATTTCGACGCCCTCGACGACCTGAGCGCCCTCCACCAAAACCGTCACGGCACCTCCATCAAGACGGGCCGCGGCGGTGGCTCCAACTACGCCATGGTCGATGGCCACGTGGAGTTCCTCCGGTACGGCCGGTCGTTCAACCCCATCAACCTCTGGGCCGTCACCCCCGAAGATCGCAACATCGGCGTCTCCCTGCCCTGAACCCGATACGCCGGCATCCCCGATCCACCGATGAACCCGAACCGCCGCACCTGGACCCTCCTGGCACTCGCCCTTTTTCTGAGCGGAGCCTACGTCTTCGCCTTCACCGACTGGCTGGCCCCCCAACCCATTGAGATCGCCTCCCAAGTCCGCCCGGTCATCCAACCCCCGCGTTTCGGCCGGCGAGGCCCCAAAACGCCCGCCCAGTCCCCCGAAAAATCCACCGAGGCCAACCCCGCCGGAGGTGTGGCCCGCGTCACCTTCAGCCTTGATGGCCGCTATCGCCTCACCTCCGTCCGCGTATTCGCCCTCAACGCCCAAGGCGAACCTGCCAAGAAGGTCTGGGACCTCACCGGCAAGAGCCGGGAACTCAACTCCCTCATGTACGGCATGAATCCCGCCGGCATGTCCCCCGCCGAAGGTGCCGACGCGGCCGCACCGCTCGAAGCCGAGCTCACCTACCTCCTGGAGATCCAATCCGGTCGGCGCACCGGTTCCCACCGCTTCAAGACACTTGCCCTGACTCCCGCCGAGAACTGACCGTTCCGCCCGGGAACGACTCCATTCACTGCGAGCCCAGGACCGTTCCGCGAGGAGTCCGGTAGCCAATCCCTCACCCCACCCTCCAACTTCCTGGTCCAGCCCATGCCTCCCGGCTTGTCGTCGAATTCCAGGCCGGTAGAGTTCGTCCATCGCCCGTCACATTCAACGCACTCGAACCATGTCCTCTCCCCAAACCCCATCCCCGTCGAATTCCGGCTCCTCCCGGCGTGAATTCCTGAAGCGCACCGCAGCCGCTGGCGGCATCGCAGGCATCCTCGCCAACCAACCCGCCGCGGCCGCCAACACCCTCACCAAACTCGCCGCGCCCTATGCCGGTCGGGTCATTGGAGCCAATGACAAGATCGTCATCGGCTTCGTCGGTGTCGGCAACCAAGGTGGCGGCGCCCACGTCGGCCTCAACCTCGATCACTACCAGGAGAACAACGTCGCCTTGGCCGCCGTCTGTGACGTCTCCAAGCACCGCGTCGACGAGCACGTCGCCAAGATCCAGAAGAAGACCAACGCCAAGCCCGAGGGCTACGAAGACTTCCGCCGCCTCCTGGAACGGAAAGACATCGACGTTGTCTTCTGCGCCACCGTCGACCATTGGCACACCAAGGTCAGCTGCGAGGCCATGGACGCCGGCAAGCACGTCTACGTCGAAAAGCCGATGACTCGCTACCTCAGCGAAGCCTTCGAGATCTATGACGCCTGCAAGCGCACCGGCAAACTGCTCCAGGTCGGTTCCCAGGGTTGTTCCGACCGCAAATGGCACAAGGCTGCTGAGTGGATCCGCGCCGGCAAGATCGGCCCCATCGTCATGAGCCAGGGCAGCTACATGCGCAACAATCCGCATGGCGAGTGGAACTACACCATCGCCCCGTGGGCCAAGCCTGACGACATCAACTGGAAGATGTGGCTCGGCGAGCAGATCAAAACCGCTCACAGCTTCGACCCCGACCACTACTTCCGCTGGCGCAAGTATTATCCCTACTGCTCCGGCCTGTTGGGCGACCTCTTCCCCCACAAACTGCACCCGTACATGCTGGCCACCGGCAATCCGGAGTTCCCCGTGCGTGTCGCCGCAGTCGGCAGCAAGGCCTTCAAGACCGACCTCAACCAAGTCGGCCGGAAGCCCGAGCAAGCCACCCAGTACGTCCGTGACGTCGAAGAGATCATCCAGCTCGTCGCCGAATTCCCCAGCGGCTACGTCATGCACATCACCTCTAGCACCGTCAACGAGGTTGGCTCCTCCGAGATGATCCGCGGCCACAAGGCCACGTTGACCATGGGCGGCAACAAGGTGCAGTTGAACCCCGAACGCCCGTTCGCCGAGGACATCGAGCCCGAGACCAGCGAAGCCTTCCCGGGTGAAAGCGTCGCCGCCCACCACAAGAACTTCTACGAGTCCATCCGCGCCAACAAGCAGCCCAACGCCGGCATCGACCTGGCCACCAAGGTGCAGACCGTCATCTCGCTCGCCGAGATGTCCGACCGCCTCGGCGTCATGTGCTACTTCGACGCCAAGACCCGCAAGGTCACGGACAAGTCCGGCAAGGAAATCTCCCAACTGACCTACGGCTGGGACAAGAACTCCTGAGCGGTCTTAGGCACGGCGGTCCTGCCCTCCAAGGCGGGACCGTCATTTTTGTTCCCCCCCCAATACGCGAAGCGGAGCGGGATCGGTCCGTAGCAAGCCTTGGAGGCGATCACCAAAGCCCCTCGCGCACAGCGCGAAAGCCCCAGCCTGTCCCCACGTTCCCTGCGAGCGCAGGACCGATCCCGCGGAGCGCCCAATACGCCGAGCGGAGCGGGATTGGTCCGCAGCGAGCCTTGGAGGCGATCACCAAAAATCCCC
>CANHYD010000208.1 GCA_947464705.1 Verrucomicrobiota bacterium
CGTCACGGCCGATGCCCGAGGGTCTTTCTTTCAGCGCTACGACTTGGAGCGCTTTCAATGGAAATACACCGCCCACCCGAAGGGCCCCCATCGCATCCCCTTCTGCACCATTTCGCCCTGGTCGGAAGAACTCATCTTCTGTGAATCGGTTTCGGGACAGGTGTTCCGAATGCCTCTGGATGGATCCCCGCCGGAGCCCCTCCCAACCCAGGCATTGAACCAGTTGGATTTCACGGGTAACGGCTACGTCAACCCGATCCACCAACGCATGGGTATGTTCGCCGGATACGGCAATTTCCGAGTGCACAACCGTCGCCAAGAATACGACCCCAAGACGGGGCGGTGGGAACAAGTCTCCGAGACCTCTCCCCAGTTGCCTTGGCCGCGGGGAGGCACTCAGTTGTTCCCAGGAAAGGATCGCAAGACCTGGTTCATGCTGGGCGGCTTCGGAAATCGGGAGGGGCAGGAAGGCACGCGAGAAACAGGCCTCAAATCGTTCACCGGCACCTTCTACCCGTTGGGGGATTTCTGGCGGCTCGATCTGACCACCCAACAGTGGCGTCCGTTGCTGGGAGTGCAGGAATGGACCCCGACGGGACTGCGAAAAGCGATCTATCACCCGACTCTGGATTCCGTTCTTTTTCTCACGGGCAGCGAACCGACCCGACAGGCCGAAGCACGCTTTCATTTGTGGACCGACTCTGGGGAGCACTTGCCGCAGGCCTTGCCCAATCGAGGCGATACACCGCCCCCGCTGTTCCGCTGCTGGACGCTGTTGGTCGAACCCGGTTCGGGAGATCTTTGGGTCTTCGCGGACGAAGGGGTCTTCACGGTTAAGATCCAGGCCGCCTGAGTCTCCCATCGGGATCTCTCTCGAAGTCCTGTCGTGAGATTTTTCACATTCGGCATCGCGCGGATCGAATCTCAAAGCAGGCCGTCCCCCCCAGGAGGCCATCGCTGAAGCAACGGAATGCGCAGGACCGAGTGACTCGACGGGGTGCGACTTCTGCCGAAGACGCGGAGGTCGCGGACGTGTCAAATTTCGGGCAGGATAAAAACTTTGTTGGAAAACGCTTGATCCCTAACCGCCTCGTCCTTAGCTTCGCGGCTCCTTTGTGCACCCGTAGCTCAATTGGATAGAGCGGCTGACTACGGATCAGCAGGTTCCAGGTTCAACTCCTGGCGGGTGCACCAGGTTTTCTTCCCGGTTGGTTTTTCTTCGGTTGGCTTTCTTTCCCGTTGGATATTCCTCCCGTTCGATACCCCTCCCGTTCGCTTTGCTTCCTTTTCGATTCCCTCCCGTTGTTTTCCTTCCATTGGTTTTAACATCGGGTTGCCTCCGCTCTTCTTGCCCCAGCGGGTTGTCGCCCCTTCGGCATCCCTGCTGAGATGACGATCACTGGCTCCTTCAATGAGCCCTGGCGGTGCCTGCCGTCGCCCTCGCAAGGGAACGGCGGCACCGGCCAGAGCGGACGTGGGGCGACGCCCTTGGACACGAGTCAACCCAACAGACGGCGGTGTTGGGCAAAGGCTGGACGCAGCGACCGAGCCAGTTCTTCCTGCAACTCCTGAAGGCCCTGATAGACCGCAACGTTGGCGGGTTTGGGAACCGTGGTCTCGTTGGCAATGACGGACACGAACCGGTCAGTGATTTCGGAAATGCCCACATTCTCCCCCTTCTCCCGCCGCCAGCACCAGAGAGCCTGGAGGGCCGCGCCATAGGCGGCTCCCTCAGCGACCTTCAGGGTGACCACCTCGGCATTGAACACATCGGCCATGATCTGGCGCCACAGCTTGGACTTCGCGCCGCCGCCGGTCGCACGGACTTGCTGAGCAGTGACCCCCAGCTTGGCCAGTCGGCGCAAACCGTAGTTCATTCCCAGAGTGACCCCTTCCATGGCCGCGCGGGCATAGTGCGATGAGGTGAAGGTCTTCGGACGGACCCCGAAGAACACGCCTGTCCCGTCCGGGATGTTGGGGGTGCGCTCGCCTTCGAGATAGGGCAGGAGCATCAGACCGTCGGAACCCGCCGGAGCCTTGGCGGCCAACTTTTCGAACTGGGCGTGATCGAGACCCGCCTCGGTTCGGACCATCTCTGTGGCCACGGTGACATTCATGGTGCACAAGAGCGGCAACCACCGGTTGGTCGAATCGCAAAAAGCCGCGATCTCACCCGCCGGGTCGACCACCGGCTTCTCCGCACAGGCGTAGATCGTACCGCTGGTCCCGAAACTGGCCGTGATGACGCCCTCGCGGGTGTTTCCGGTGCCGATGGCCCCCATCATGTTGTCACCACCTCCGGCGCTGACCACAACCCCGGAATTGAGCCCCAGAGTCTTGGCCGTTTTGGCCGACAAGCGACCGGCGGGACGGTCGCTGGGTGACAGGGCGGGGAGCTTGCCTTCCAACTCCGAATCAATGGCCCGGATCACCGCGGAAGACCATCGACGACGACGGACATCCATGAGCGCCGTGCCCGAGGCATCGCCGTACTCCATGAACTTGTCGCCCGTGAGCCAGAAATTGAGGTAGTCGTGCGGTAGGAGAACCGTGGCCAATCGGGCAAAGTTCTCGGGCTCATGTCGCTTGAGCCAAAGGATCTTGGGAGCGGTGAATCCCGGCAGGACGGCATTGCCCAGGGCTTGATGAGTTTTCTTGGCACCGCCCATCGCCGCGGTGATTTCCGCGCACTCCGGAGCGGTCACGGTATCGCACCACAGCTTGGCCGGGCGGATCACCTGGTCCTGCGCATCGAGCGCCACGAATCCGTGCTGCTGGCCGCTGACACCGATGGCCACGACCTCCGCCGCTTTGGCCTTGGCCGACTTGAGAGCCGCCTGAATGGCCCGGGTGGTGGCCCGCACCCATTGGGCCGGGTCCTGCTCCTTGGCTCCGGCCGGGAGCCCAGACAAGAGACTGTGGGGGGCCGAGCCCTCCCCGAGGACGCGGCCGGAGCCCGCGTCGACAATCAATGCCTTGGTGGATTGCGTGCCGGAATCAATGCCGATGAGGAGCGAACGTTGAGCCATAGGAATTGGGCCCATCGTGAAATCAGCCTACCCCGCTGTCGAGCCCCGGCCGTCCCCTCACTTCGAGTCCGGTGCTCAGTGCAGGTGCAGCGGGGACATGAAGTACAGTCGCCCTTCCGGCAAGCGCGATTGGAGCGGCAATCCCAAGTCCACCTTGACCGATCCGGACCGGGCCTGGCCCAGCAGCGAGAGGAAACCCGGAAAGCGGAAGTGCGGCTGGTAGGTGACCAGTTTGGCGCCATCCAAACTGGCTAACTGGAGGGCCCGATCTAGCGCCACCTCGAAATTTCCCAACTCATCGACCAAGCCCAGATTCAAAGCCTGCTGCCCCGACAAGATCCGACCGTCGGCGAACTCGGTCCAATTGGGAGCCAGTTTGCGCCCCTCGGTGATCCCGTCCTTGAGGTTCAACGCGGCCGCGTGGTTGCGCCCGGTGCGGATGATGTCTTTGAACTTCGCGAAGCTCTCATCGATCATCCCCTGAAGGATGGCACGTTCCTCGGGCAGGATTTCTTCGGGGAGTTTTTCACCGCTCATCATGTCCTTGAGCTTACCGCTCTTGGTGATGTCCGGCCGAACGCCCACCTTGTCCATCAGACCGCGGTAATTGTAGCTGTGGAAGATGACGCCGATACTGCCGGTCATGGTCAACTCATTGGCCACGATCCAACGGCAGGGGGCACTGATGTAATAGCCCCCCGAGGCTGCCAGAGAGCCCATGGAAGCGACGACAGGGATGTCGTGCTCCTTCTGGAACTTCTCAATCAACAGGTAGATCTCATCGCTGGCCAACACCTCGCCACCCGGAGAGTCCACCTTCAAAATGACTGCTGCCACCCCCTCGACGGCCGCCCGCTCCAACTGGTCGCCCACCAACTCCACCATCGAAGAGCCGATGTCCGAGAGGACCTCACCACTAATGACCCCCTCCATGCTGATCACCGCCACCTTGTCTTCAAAGGGGGAGTCACGCACCAACACCTCTTGCAATTCGGCCGCACCGGGCGACTGGGTCGAATGGTGATGGGTCCAATGAATGTCCGACTTGGCCGACAGAGCCAACCCGAGGGCCACCAGCGAAATCACCAGCACCACCGAAACACCGAGGGCTACCCACTTCCAAGCCCCACCACCGGACCGTTCCGGACGGCCATCGCCACGGCCTGTTCGCTGGGGCTGGGGCTGGTGTGTGCTGGTGTGCTGAACCGGTGGGGTTGGAAGGACCGGAGGAACCGGCGGGGGAACCGGGTTGGAGACCGGGGGAACTGCTCCCGCTTCAAACCCAGCCCCCGAAGACGACGACTCAGACGAATCCATGAATGATTGAAGCTAATTTCCATCGACCAGTCCTGCAAGGTCATCAGAGCGAAGCCTTTCAACGATCCAAGGCCCCAAGGCACGGGCGACCGTTGGTTCTGACAGGCAAGGCTGGTCAGAATCAGCCCACCGTAACGGCACGCCGGAGGGATTCCGTGGGTAAGAAAGTGGCGGCGCAGCGGATTCTTTTGCAAACGAGCCGATAGCGAGGCGCGGGCCGATTGAAAGCTCGTAACGAGCGAACAACGGGGTTCTTGGGGAAGAAGACGCAGCGAGCGCGACTGATCCCTACCGGGGAGCTCTTGGGGCGACATCTCAGAGTACTTCGGCAAACCCAGCCTTGCCTGAGCACCTCCGAGGTAGGGCGATTTCTCCGAAAGCGCCACGTCTGCGGTGCCGGACCGCTCGGAGATCGGTCCCTACCTGGGGAGATCATCAGGCTACATCCCAAAGTCCTTCCACGAACCCAGCCTTGCCCGAGCACCTCCGGGGTAGGGCGATTTCTCCGAAAGCGCCATGTCTGCGGTGCCGGACCGCTCGGAGATCGGTCCCTACCAGGGGAGATCATCAGGCTACATCCCAGAGTC
>CANHYD010000209.1 GCA_947464705.1 Verrucomicrobiota bacterium
AAGAACATCATCTACCTCTTCCAGTCGGGCGGCCCTTCGCACCTCGATCTCTTCGATCCCAAGCCGGAGCTCACCAAACGCAACGGCCAGCGGGTGCCGGAGGAGTTGGTGAAGAACATCCGCTTGGCTCAGATCGGCAAGGAGTCCAAGTTGTTGGCCTCTCCCTATCAGTTTGCCCGACATGGCAAATCTGGAGCTTGGATCAGTGAACTCCTGCCCCAGTTGGGTTCCATTGCCGACGATGTCTGCTTCGTGAAGGGCTTCTACTCCGAGGCCTTCAACCATGACCCGGCGACCCTGTTCATGAACACCGGAGCCCAGTTGGCGGGTCGGCCGGGCATGGGTTCTTGGTTCAGCTATGGCCTGGGCAGTGAGAATAAAGACCTGCCTGCCTTCGTGGTGATGATGACCGGTGTGGGTCAGCCCCTCACCAATGCGGCTTGGGGCAGCGGCTTTCTGCCGACGGTGCATCAGGGTGTCACGTTGCGTTCGCAGGGCGATCCGGTGCTCTATGTCGGAAATCCGCCGGGCATGGACCGCAAACGCCGGCGGCAAACACTGGATGTTCTCCGGGACCTCAACCAGGAGCGTTACGATATACTCCAAGATCCCGAGATTCAGACCCGCATCGCCTCCTACGAGTTGGCCTACCGCATGCAGACCAGCGTGCCCGAGGTCATGGATATCTCTGGTGAGGCTCCGCGGGTGCATGAGGCCTACGGAACCACCCCCGGACGGGCGTCCTTCGCCAACAACTGTCTGTTGGCACGTCGATTGGTCGAGCGCGGTGTCCGTTTCGTTCAACTCTACCACCGGGGCTGGGACCACCATGGTGGGCCCGATGGCAATCTGGTGTTCGATCTCAAGAAGCGTTGCGCCGAAACCGATCAGCCCTCCGTCGCCCTCATCAAAGATCTCAAGGAACGGGGTCTTCTCGACGAGACCTTGGTTCTTTGGGGCGGGGAGTTCGGTCGGACTCCCATGATGCAAGGAGCGCTGAAGCCTGACCAAATCGGTCGGGATCATCATCCGCATGGGTACACCATCTGGATGGCAGGCGGCGGCATCAAGCCCGGCACCGTCTATGGCGGGACGGACGATTTCGGTTTCTACGCCGTTGAAAACAAGGTCCACGTGCATGACCTGCACGCCACCCTCTTGCACCTCTTCGGAGTGGACCATCACAAGCTCACCTACCGCTTCCAAGGGCGTGATTTCCGTCTCACCGACGTCCACGGAGAGGTGATCCAAGGCATTCTGGCCTAGCCGATGGCGCGCGACGGTGGGGATAACTCATCGGCCCTGTGCGTTGACGCTGTCGGAAAAGTTTCCATATTGGCAGACCGATGACGTTCGACCTCACTGAGATGCTGCAGGACTGGGATTATAAGCCCGGTCAGGTGGTGGCGCGCCGCTTTCAGGGCAAGGACGGTGAGAAAATTCAGCTGCGGGTCGATCTGGGGATTCTCCAGATGAATGTGCTGGGGCGTCCGGATGGCAAGAAACCCATGGGTCATGAGTCCTGGTTTCACTTCTACCGGAAGCGTTCTGAACAGGCCCCGACCAGCGCCGATGGCGAGAATCCCGATTTTGTTCTGGGTTCGGAGGAATGCGGGCGTCTTCAGCAAGAATCCATCCAGTATCATCACCGTTACATTTGCTTCTTCCAGCTCAAGGACTACGAGGCCGTCGAGCGCGATTGCGCCAGAAATCTTGAAGTCTTCAGCTTCGTGGACCGTTTTGCCGAATCCGACGATCTCTCCTGGAGTGTGGTTCAATTCACGCCCCAGCTCACGATGATGCGCACCCGGGCCCGAGGTGAGGCCCGTCTCGAAGAGAGCAATCGGGACGCCGCCGTGATGGCTATCGAGGCCGGAATCACCGAATTGGCGGAGTTCTATCGGGACCACGAGCGGGAAGAACTGGTCGAACAGAGCGGTGAAATCCTGTCACTGCGGGGATGGCTCGACGAAATCCGTCGCAAGCCGCCCCAGAATGAAATCGAACGCCTTCGCTTCGCTCTTGCCGAGGCCATTCGGATCGAGGACTACGAGACCGCCGCCGAAGTCCGCGACCAGCTCCGCAAACTCCAAGCTTCCGAATCATGAGCCTCCAACAACGCGTCAACGACGAACTCAAATCCTCCATGCTGGCCCGCCAGGCCGTCCGAACCGGGACGCTTCGGATGCTCAAGGCGGCCCTGGGCTATGCCCAGATCGAAAAAAAGACCGAGACCCTTTCGGATGCCGATGTGATGGCCCTCATCCAACGGGAAGCCAAGAAGCGCCGTGACTCCATCGAGGAGTTCGAGAAGGGCGGTCGCGCGGAGATGGCTGCCAACGAGAAGGCCGAACTCGAAGTACTCACCGAGTTTCTGCCCAAGGCGTTGTCTGCCGAAGAACTGGAGGGCCTGGTTCAAGCGGTGATCGCCGAAGTGGGCGCTACCTCGAAGAAAGACATGGGAGCGGTCATGAAGGCGGCCCAAGCCAAGGTGGATGGCCGCGCAGACGGCAAGTCCGTCAGCGCCCTGGTTTCAAGGCTCCTGCCCTGAGATCAGAGAGCCTTGCGGATGTCCTCATCTCCTCAGTCCCCCAGAAACGCCACAGCGGCGGACTTCATTCGTGCCCTGAGCGCATCGGCCCGGGCCGCACGCTCGGGTGGGCAGACCATCGGAGAATTCCTCGATCAACTGGGCGACGGCAACGCGTGGTTAATGGCGTTGATCCTCACCCTGCCCTTCATCCAACCCCTGCCCACCGGGCCCATCGCCACTTTCGGCGGGTTGGCCTTTGCAGGCATGGGCTGGCGGTTGATCCGCGGTGATGAGTCGGTCTGGCTGCCGATGCGCATCCGATCCACCCGACCCGGCGCGATGACTTGGAATGCCTTTTCCGGTTTCGGGTGCGGATTGCTGGGGATCGTGGGTCGTGTGAGCCGCGCCGAACGCATGGTTTGGCTGGTGGATGCGGTCGGGCGCCGGGGTGCTGGTTGGCTCATCCTGCTGGGCGGTCTCTTGGTGGCGCTCCCGTTTCTGGTGGTTCCGCTTCAGAATTCGCTGCCGGCACTGATCATCTTCTTCGCGTGTGTCGGACGGCTCCAGCGAGACGGGGCCATGTACTTGCTCGCCTTGCTGAGCCTGGTGGTGACCTTGGTTTACTTTGCTCTGGTCACTTGGGTGATCTTCTTCGCAGCCGAGCAGTCTTGGATGTGGTTTCGGGATATCCTGAGGGCCTAACCCAAGTTTTCGTTGGAGACCGCGGGCTGCCCTGACTGGAATGATTCAGCGGAACTTGTCGTGCTCGTGGAATCGTCTTCCGACCAAGCGTCGTTGCCCGTTGGTTATTGGCCGAAGCACATCCCCCAGTGCCGAGACCCAGCCCTGATTGGGAACTCCTTCGGACTCCGATGGAACCCAGCGCCGTTTCCCAGATCGGTGCTCTCTGCTGCCTCCTATTGGCCGGATGTCATCGACAACAGCGACCGGGTAGGCCTGCCGACGAGCGGGCAATCGCTTTGAGTTCTCGATTCCCAATCGGCACAACGAACCTTGAAGGCTAAAATAGCACTTGTGAAACTTTTCACAATCCCACAACTTCTTTGAACCTTTCGTCGGTTTACCCTTCGGCTGGGCGCTACTGCGTTCCCGAAGCCCGTCGATATTGGATCCGTTCACATGCGTTTGCCCAGTTTCTTCACTGCCTTGGCCGTTCTGATTGGAACCGGTCTCGTGGCTGTGGCCGCCGACCCCGGAGCCGCTCATGCGGTGGCCCACGGCGCGGCCCATGCCGACGAAGGCCTGCCCCTGGCCGCCCCGGTCTTGGTGGACCTCGGATGGTTCAAGATCACCAATTCCATGTTGGTCATGGCCTTGGTATCGCTCGGACTCATCACCTTCGCCCAGTTGGCCACCCGCAACGTTCAAATGGTTCCCCAAGGGCTCCAGAACACGGCCGAATGGATTGTCGAGTCTCTCCGAGACTTCCTGGGTGGCATTCTGGGACCGAAACTGGCTCGCGAGACCTTCTGGTTCTTCGCCACGGTTTTCCTCTTCATCATGTCGGCCAATTGGTTCGGCCTGTTGCCCGGCGTTGGTTCCATCGGCTTCGGGCATCCGGACGCCAATGGGGCGTTGCACCACATCTCACGGCCTCTCTTCCGGGGCGCTGATGCCGATCTCAACATGACCTTCGCATTGGCCGTGGGTTTCTTCCTGTGCTGGTTGTTTTGGTCGATTAAAGCCAACGGAGTCGGCGGCTTCCTCTCCCACATTTTCGTCTATCATGGCGAAGACAAGGGCATCCTCAAGGTCCTGCTCCTGGTGATGTTCTTCCTGGTTGGGTTCCTGGAAGTCATCTCCATCATGATCCGTCCGATCTCCCTCACCTTCCGTCTGTTCGGAAACATCTACGCCGGGGAATCCCTGCTGGAAACCATGCTCAATCTGGGAGGGCCGATCTTCGGTTGGCTGGTTGCGCTGCCTTTCTATGGTTTGGAATTGATGGTCGGCCTGATCCAGGCTTTGGTCTTCACTCTTCTGACCGCTGTTTTCACCTCGCTGATGTGCACTCATTCGGAGGAGCATGCCGAGGAAGGCAGCCAACACTGATCTTCGGCTGAATCCTGAAACTGATTTCGACCGCCGGACCGTGGCATGATCTGCGGGGGCGGCCGTGAAACACCAACACAAGATAACATGAACGGAAACATCGCCATCGCCGGCGCCGCCTTGGGCGGCACGATCGCCCTCGGACTCATCGGCTACAAAGCCGCAGAGGCCGTCGGTCGCAATCCGGGTGCTTCTGGCAAGATCCTCGTGCAGGCGCTGCTCAGCGCCGCGCTCGCGGAAGGCGCCCTCATCATCACCATCCTGATGGGCAAGTAACCCTCACGGGGCCGTGAAAACGGTCCCGTGTTC
>CANHYD010000210.1 GCA_947464705.1 Verrucomicrobiota bacterium
AGCCGTTCTTGCCGAAATCGTTGGGCGTGTTGACCAACCCCACTCCGAACTGATGCTGCCACACGCGATTGACCATCACCCGCGCCGTCAGCGGGTTATCCGATCGGGCGATCCAGTCTGCCAAGGCGAGACGGCGGTCCCGCTCGGGGGCGTTGGTCGACAATACCAGGGGTTGGAACAGGGCCAGTGTTCCCGGGGACACGGTTTCCCGCTTCAGGAGCGGATCGCCACGATGCAACCGATGGGTTGGCCCCGGTTGCGAGAACGTTCCGGAATACACGGTCGGCGACTTCGCCAGCTCGCCCTTCTGCTTGCGGGCCGATTCGAGTTCCGCCAGCCAACGCCGTCCTTGGGCGGCCTCGGAATCGGCGATGCCATCGAAGCGGTACTCCGGTCCGACAGGCTTCGTGGATTCGCCGGCGAATGGCGTGCGATCCTCGGAAGAGGCCACCGTCTTCCAGACACCGGGTTCGGTCGCCACCTCGATGCGGTACCGAGTCGTCAGTCGATCCTTGAAGTTCCCCTCCCGATCACGCCCCCAGACCACGCGACCAATACGCTCGGCCTTGGGGAACTCCAATTGCACCCAACCCTTGCCGGCCTCGCTAGAAATCCACGACCGGGTGTTGCCGGTTCGCCCATCATTCAAGTGCTCCAGCTTGTGGATCTCATACCCGGCCAAACTCCCTGAGGCCGTGGCTTTGGTTCCTAACGAGGCCAGAGCCACATTGTGATCGCCCGACCAGACTTCGAGTTCGTCGATGCACGGTTCTCCACCCGTCGTGGCGAGGATGGTAAAGCGCACGAATCGCGCGTCGGTGACCGCGAACCGATCCTCATTCTGCCGGGCGATCACGGCCGGCCGCCGGTCTGCCGAAGCCGTCGGGGACGCAGGCAGCGCCTTCGGAATGAAGACTTCGAGCCGCTTCTGGAGGTCTTGGATCCGCTCCTCGATACGGGCCACCGCCTGCGCCCGTTCGGGAGGCAAGGGCAGCGAGCGTTCGCCGTGTTGGACGCCGGAGAAGATCGCTGCCATCGAGTAATACTCGGTGTGGGTGATGGGATCGAACTTGTGCGTGTGGCAGCGCGCACAACCCAAGGTGAGCCCCAGGAATGAGGTGCCGGTGGTGCCCAGCATGTCGTCGATCTCGTCGGCCCGTTGCTGAGCGGTCAGCGTGATGTCCGGGCTCTTCACAATATCCACCGGGCCACCCACCAGGAACCCCGTGGCCACGTCCACGCCTAGCGCATCCCCGGCAATTTGTTCGCGGATGAAGCGATCGTAGGGCTTGTCGGTGTTGAAGGCGTCGATGACGTAGTCGCGGAAGCGCCAGGCGCTCAAGCGCTCCCGGTTGGTCTCAAACCCGTTGCTTTCGGCGAATCGGATGACATCGAGCCAATGCCGCCCCCAGCGTTCTCCGTAGCGGGGATCTTCGAGCACGCGGTCCAACCAGCGCTCCCAGGCTCGGGGCTGCAGGTCGGCCAGAAACGCCGACACTTCTTCCGGAGTCGGCGGCACCCCGAGCATCACCAAGTACAACCGCCGGATGAGGGTTCCTCGATCGGCCTCGCTCGACAGCGTCAACCCACTCTCGGAGAGACGGGCTTGAATGAAAGCATCCACCGGATTGGCGGCATCGGCCGAAATTTTGACGGCGGGAATTGCCGGTCGGACCACCGGCTGGAAGGCCCAGTGCGAGTCCGCCGACGGGGCTTCGGCCGCGCCCAATGCCAGGGACCACAGCGAGGCGATCCCCAGCCAGCTCCGGAGTTTTCTGCCCGCTCCACCGACCGGGGTTTTGGATGCCTTCGATGGATTCATGCGTTTCCTACTCCTTGGTCTCCGCGGACACCGCCCGGATGGTCGCGATGCGCCCCTTGGCCATGCGCTTGACGGTCAGCTTCAGGTCCTCTTTTTCGGACGCCACCAGGCGTTCAAAGTCGGCGACTGAGAATACCGGCTGATCTTGAACGTGGGTGATCAACTCGTAGGGCTTCACACCGGCGACGCTGGCGCGCCCGCCGGGCTCAATCCGCGAGACGACTACCCCTGGCTCGTCAGCCTTGCGCTGGATGTAGCGGCGCACGTCGTAAGTGAGGTTGCGCACCGTGATTCCCAGACTCTCGGATTTAAATCGTGCCGCCGACTCGTAATGCGTCGGTCCCGGAACCACCTCGAACTCATGGCTGAGCAGTTTACCCTCCTCGACAAAGTCGGCCGTGAAACGGGTTCCAAAGCCCAAATCGGTCAAGGCCCGGGTCAACGGTGTCTCGACCGGCGGCCATGGCGTAAAAATCCGCTCGAAGAATTGATCACGGATCTCATCCAAGCGCTCCCACGGGAATCCCTGGGCGCGCGCGAAATCTTCCTCCAGCTGGATCTCGATGGGCACCGGCTGCAATGCGGCCCGCAAGCGCAGCATCACCATGCCGGGCTTGATGCCCGCCTTGGCCGCAGGGGATTCAGGATGGATGTAGGTGATGAGTCCGCCGGTCTGGCCATCGCGCGTCTGGTCGGACACCTGATTGGCACGAGCTAGTTCACGGGTCAGCGGTTGCAGTTCGACCCCAAGCCAAGCCAAGCGATTCTCGTCGGCTTCCGACACCGGCACGTTGGCCGGATCAGCCGTCTCGGGCAGTCGACGCACGGCCTCGGCCAGTTGGCGCGCGGTCGTCAATTGACGACGACCCGCGAAGGGATCACGCACGCCGCCCAGGAGTTCCCGACGGGTCACCGGCAGCGCGTAGAGAGCGCGATCCATCGTGAAGAGGAAGGTGTCCTTCACCTCCGGGTCGGGCAGCTCGGGATAGGCCTCCATCCGGGCACCCACTCGAACACCAGCGATCCGGGACTCATGGAAATAGGACGAGCGAGTTTCGCCCCGCAAATCCACCTCGGCCCGCAACAGCAATTGCCCCATTCGGTCGGCCGGATGGGTCGTATCGATGCGCAACGCATCGCCCAAGGGTTGCTCGGGCTCCATCACCAAAACCCCGAAATCCCGCAGCGAGGCAATGAACTTGGCGGGCACCGGCGGCTTGCCCTCCCGCTGGATGGAGGCGCGCTCCAGTCGAGCGGTCACCCCGCTCTTGAGGGCCGCCAACACCGCCACACGCCCTCCGGGCAGGAGCACGCCCAACTCATTACGTTCGGTGGCCGATTCGTCGGATTCTTCCTCGCCGCGATTGCGCCCACGCATCGGATTTTGGCCCGGGGTCACTTTGGGACTGCGAAAACTCAGACGGACGCGCACCAACGCCTGCGCGGTCAAAGTCTCCAGCTCCTTCAACTGGGAGGCAAAGGCGGTGGCGTCGATCATCTTCCAAGCCAGGGGCTTGCCGCGCCATTGGTTATCGGCGTCGAGCCGGTGGTTCATCACCAGTCCCAACGGGTGCCCCCGGGCGCTCAGTGCCACTCCCTGATGCTCCAACACCCGCAGTGCCTTGCCGGACTCGGTCTCGAGATACTGCCCACCCCACGGGAGAGCCACGCGGACCATTTGCCCGTCTTGGCGGTAGTAGCTGACCAAAGCGGCCGGAGCCTCGGTGCTCTTGGCCGGAAATTCGATGGGCTGGGTGCCGGTGATCGGCTGGTCGAGGGTCAAGACAAAGGCCCATTGATCCACACCGTAGGCGGTGATGCGAGCGGTGGACCGGTGGGCTCCCTGCCGAACCACGATGGTCTTGATGAATCGCGGATGCACACAGGGATCCATCGCCACCACGGTCGTGGGACCCACCAGGAAACCGGTGGTTTCCAGAGGTCGCTCCTCGGCCACCAAGTCGGCCAAGCTGTTGGACCGAGGCCCGGTGGAACGGGGGTCCTGATCGAGAATCCCATGCGGGGCGTCACCCCGGTCGAACTGCAGGGTGAATTCCACCTGCAACAAACCCGGGGAAACCGCGGCAATCCAGCGGGCGGGGTCTTTGCTCGACGGAGCCGCCGCCAGGGGCAGGGCTAACGCCAGAAGGAGCAACAGGAGGCGTGTCATGTGGCGTGAAATTATGCCACATTCCCCCAACCTCCAACGCCCAACTTTGCGTCTCCCACAGACTGACGCGAACGGACGCCAGTGGGCGCTCCGCACGGGCCCGAGTTACCAGCTCAACGCCTGCAAACGACGGGAAACCTCTTCGGCATTGGCTCGGCTATTGAACGCGCTGACGCGGAACCATCCCTCGCCATTGCTGCCGAAGCCGCTTCCCGGGGTAATCACCACATTGGACTCGTTGAGGATGCGGTCGAAGGCTTGCCAGCTGGTGTGGCCCTTGGGGGCATCCACCCAGATGTACGGGGCGTTGACCCCACCAAACACGCGATGGCCAGCCGCTTGGGCGCCCGCCACCAGAATCTTGGCATTGCCCATGTAGTGTTCGACCAGAGCGGCCACCTGGGCTTTGCCTTCCGGCGAGTACAAGGCTTCGGCCGCACGCTGCACGAGGTACGACACACCGTTGAACTTGGTGGTCATGCGCCGAGACCACAACGGGTGCAAGGGCTTGAACTCGCCCGAGGCCGTCGAGGCCAGAAGCGTCTTGGGGACCACCGTGAAGGCGCATCGAACGCCGGTGAATCCGCCATTCTTCGAGAAACTACGGAACTCGATGGCGCACTCGCGAGCCCCCGGGATCTCGTAGATGGAATGGGGGATCGTCGGGTCGCTGATGTAGGCCTCGTAGGCCGCGTCGAAGAGAATGATCGAGCGGTTGGCCAGCGCGTACTTCACCCAGGCCTCGAGCTGAGCGCGCGAGGCCGTGGCTCCGGTGGGGTTGTTCGGCGAGCACAGGTAGATGACGTCCACGCGCTCCTTCGGCGGCTCCGGGATGAACCCGTTCTGGGCCGTGCATGGCAAGTAGGTGATGCCCGCGTAAGCACCCGAGGCATCGGCCTCGCCCGTGTGGCCGGCCATGAC
>CANHYD010000211.1 GCA_947464705.1 Verrucomicrobiota bacterium
ATTGCGGCGAAGTGAGTTCGGCGAGGTACATGGAGAATCTCGCCCTAGGATGCAGATCCGATGGGCCCGGTCAAAGGAAGGCGACAAACAGAGTCGAGGCCCCGCAAACAATCCCTCCTGGGTCCGCAATTCACGGCTCCCAACTCTGGCGCAGTTGACCGGTCTCGACATCCCAGACGCGGACGATCCCGCGGTCATCGGCGCCCACGACCCATCGTCCATCGCGGCTGACCGAGAGTGTCTGGAGGTACTCAGGTACGGAAGAAAGGTCCCGAAGCGTCTCGCCATCGGCCTTGAACACACGCCCTTTGCCCGACCCGCTCACGGCCACAAACCGCAAGGTCTGACCTGCCGACTGAAGTCCGGTGACCTCCTTGCCGAAGCCCTCGACATTCTTGCGACGCTCACCCGTGCGAGGGTTCCACAACTTGACCGTGCCTTCGGCACCGGCGGTCGCGAGAACACCGCTATCGGGAGTCCAAGCCACCCCGATGACATGGTGGGTATGCCCCTCCAAGTTGAAGCGGGACGTGTTGGTGTTCAGCGCGGTGATCCTCGCAAATCGATCGGCCCCGGCGCTCGCCAGGCGGTCACCCCTCGGTGAGAAGGCCACGGCCGTCACCGCATCGCTGTGCAAGGTTCCCAGATCTTGGGCCAACGAGCCTTCCGGCAATTTCCAGAGCTTGAGTTCCCCAGACCTCGAAGGCTCGCCACCACCGGTCGCCAACAGTGTGCCATCGGGACTGAAGGCCAGCGCATTGACACGATCGGCAAAGGCGGGAGCGAGCGCTGTCCCCGCCAGAGTCTGCCTCAGGAACCAAGGGCGTGCGGTCTGGATACGGCGGACGCCATCCGGGAAAGCGGCCAAGAATTCGTCCTCACTCAACGCCACCAAAGCCAGCGGAGCTCCTTGGCCGACGGCAAAGGTGCTGGCCGCTCTGCCGATGTCCGAATGCCACCGGGTCCACAATCCATCAGCACCCACCGTCAACAGCGATCCTCCCGAGGGGGACACGGCAGCACTCTGGAAGGGTTGGCTCTTGGATCGATTCCAATGGGCCTGAAGAGCTTGGACCCGGGCCTCCGACCGACTCACCCGCTCCAGGGCGACCGCCTTCTCAGCCTGGGTGGCAACCACGGACGCGGTCGCCGCGGCGACAGTCTTCTCCGCGAGGACAACGTCCTGCACAGCGCCTTCAGCGGCGATGCGAGCCTTGTCCAATGGACCCTTGAGCTCACCCGCCTTTTTCTGGGCGGCTGCCAATTGCTCCTCGGCCTTTTTGCGACGTAGCGGCACTTCAATTTCAGCCCGCTCCAACGCGGCTTTACGCCGCCCCAAGATTTCTGCCTTCGCAACGACAGCGTCCAAGCCCTTCAACGCCGCTTCCGGCGAACCTTTGGCCAGCGCTGTGGCCTGCTGCAGCGCCGTACCGGCCTCCTGGGATTCAGCTTGGATCTTGGCCAATTCGGCGGCGGCCGCATCCCGCTCCCGGGTAGCGGTGGCAGCGAGGGCGTTTTGGTCGGACCACTCCTTCTCCCGTTCGGACAGCGTCTTCGCCGCAAGATCGCGCTTCTCGCGCGCTTTGCCCAAAGCACTCTGAGCGTTGGTCACCGCCGTTTGGGCCTCCTGGATCCACGCGCCCGCCGCGGTCAATTCCAACCGACTCCGCGCCAACTCCGCCTCCTCCCGCGCCACATCGGCCGAGAGTCGAGGATCGCCTGCCATGCGAGCCCCATTGGTGAGGGAAAGAGTGCGGAAGACCATCTCCGCGGAGCCGTCCGCCAGAACCGCGACCCCATTGGATCCAGAACGATCCCAAAGCAAGGACCGCACCGGAGCCGACAACCGCCGCTGAGTGACCAAAGCCGGAGTCCATTTTTGGAGGACCCCATCGGAACCCGACAACCAGAGCCCACCTCCCGAGGCGGAGTCCGCCGCCAGCACCTTCGCCGCTGAGGGGATTTCTGGAGCGTCTTCGAGCACCCAGTTCCCGCTGCCTGCGCCATCACCGGTTCGGCGCAATCGCTGAACTGCCGGGGCGGAGCCATAGGTCACACACCAGTGATCTTCTCCCGGAATCCAGGTCATTCCCGTCGGTTCGGCCGGAAGAACCACCGGCTTGGAGAACGACAATCCCGTTTTCGTCATCGAGATGTTCCACCATTCACGACCGGAGACGACAGCCAACGCGCGCCCATTGGAGGACCACCCGAGCCGGACGGTTGAAAACGAGGAGACCGGGAAGTTCCCCTTCAACGGCCCTGCCCCCAGCACCTGCGACAACGGGCTGGAACGGACTTCCAGAATTCCGGAAGCCGTCACGGAGGCCACCGCGGTACCGTCCGGTGAAAACGCTGCGGCCACCCAAGACGACTTGGCGGGGATCGAGACCAGCGGATCAACCGTCACCGGACGCCGTTGCCACAACCGCACCTCGCGGAATCCGGCCGTCGCCAACCATTGATCGTCCGGGCTGAAGGCCAGAGCTCCGACCACGTCGCGCTGGCTGGCCCCATCTAGGGACGGGTCTTGCAAGCGCCCGACCGTTTTGCCCGTGGCCACCTCCAGCACGCTGACCCGATTGGCCCGAGCCACCGCCACCGTGCCGCCCTCCGAATCGAGGGCTACCGCAAAACTGGATTTCCAGTCCGTCGAAATCGGCTTCCACGCGGGCTCCACCACGACAGCCCGGTCGGCCTTGGCTCCCTGCTCGATCCAGCGCCAAAGGACTCCCAACTCTTCGGGGGTCAGATCTCGGGCGTTGGATTTGTTGCCCGCCGGTGGCATCACCAAGTCTTCGACCTGATGGGCGGCCGATTTGAGAACCAGACTCTCGGCCGGTTTTCCAGCCACCGCACCGGGGCCGGTGTCACCTCCGCGCAAGAGCGAGGCAGGAGTCTCCAGATTCAGGCCTGCTTTGGCTCGGGTCTGATTGTGACACGGGAGACAGTTCGCCTGAAACATCGGGAGGATGTCCTTCTGAAAGCCAACCGGGGCATTCGTACCACCGACCGTGTTGCGGATGGGGATCGGATTGACGGCGGCACAGAGCGCATCGATGCCGACCCAGCCGAGGGTGACAACCCTGACGGCCCACCATACCCACTGACATCGGGCTTGAAACCTCACGGCTTGACCTCCGGTTTGACGGCACCACCGACCGTCACCTGGAAGGACTCTGACCAAATGGCCAAGGTCAGGTCGCGGGGCTTGGCCTTTTCTTCGGCCGCCTTGCGACGGGCTTCGGCTTCTGTTTTGCGGGTTTCGGCGGCCGCCTTCCCTTCCGGCTTGGCGGCGGACAACGCCTGCTCGGCCGCCTTCAACTCCGCCTCGGCCGCGACCAAGGCCTCGGGTGCCTGACGGTATTTTCCGGTGAGGCTGCCCTGCAGCCAGAGTGTATGGGTTCCCATTGAGAGTCGCGCCTCGCCCAGAGACAACTCGGCCACCAGGTTGGTGGCCTTTTCCGGAATACTAATCTCCTGAGCCTTGTCCAAGGCGGCGTGCCCCACAGCCTTCAGTTTGAAGGCCCCATGAAACTCCCCGCGCCGTTCGATTTGCAGCGGGAGTTTCCAGGTAGCACCATCGGCGGATCCCGTGGCGACTCCGACTCGGACGGTCACCGGGGCTGACTCATTGGTCACCACGCCGAGGGCCGAACCGCGGGAACGGCGGACCACCGGATTCTCGATGTTGTAATCGCTGACAGGCCAAACCACCGAGGCGACCGACGCGGTCCTGGTTCGGACCGCCGAGCCCACCGACGCCCGGCCCACCAACTGCCATGGGGCCACACCCGAGGCATCCGCGGAGGCGCTCAACAGCAGCACCCCGGTGTTCTGATCGGCCGGGATCCGCGCAGGAGATGCCCGTACTCCGGGAGGCAGGTTGCTGGCGCTCAATTCAATCTCTCCCGGAAAGCCATCCCGACGGAACGCAACCACGCGGAAGGCCTGTGTCTGGTCGCGCCGGAGGACCGACGGGAGCACCGCAATGCTACGATCCTCACCCACACGGGCCGGCGGCATCGGGAAGGCCACCAGATGGAAATCAGGAGCCTCCCGGCGAAGGCTGAGGCGGTAGGGATATTGTGCGGTGCCATCACTCCGTCGAAACCCATCGCGAACGAGGATGCGATACCGACCGGTCTCGGGCACCTCCCAGCGGGCGGCGGCATCCCGATGAGCCGTGGGAAACTCCCGATCACCCAGATTCTGCTCGGTATCGGCCAACTCCAACACGTCCACCCAAGCCAAAGCCTCGGTGGAAGCCGCCGGGGTCTTGGCCCGTTGGACCAACGCCATCGGATCCACCGGATATCCCCAGCGCTCGGAGGTCAACTCCAACCAAAAGACGTCGCCTTTCTTCGCCTCGAAGGACACCCCGCTTGAATGCCCTCGGGCCGGGAATAGAGCGGAGAATTCACAGGGCAGCGTGACGGAGACTAGCCCGGTTGAAACGCCAGCCACCACGGGGAGCGTCGTAAGGGCAAACGGCACCGACTGCACCGGGACTACGCCGTCGGAGCCACGCCAAAGCCAAGATTCCCCGGCCAACGGAGTCGATGACGGTTGCCCCAGCACCCCCACCATGGCGGAGGGCTCGGTCGGGGCGGTCGGGGCGGCGATCTCCAATTCTCGCTGCTCCAAGGGTTCTCCATCAGCCCCCAAGACCTGAGAAGATTGACCACCGGGCAAACGACGCCCATACACAACCACCCGTTGGGTATGATCTGCCTGCAGTACTTGCGGCACGGCGAAGGCCACTCTCGGGCGTGCGGTCAATTTCAGGCGGAATCCGTGGGTGTCGCCACCCTGGTAGAGAGAATCCTGCAATCGCAGGAGATAGACGCCCCGCGCGGGCAATCGGAAATCGAACCACTCCCGGCGACGC
>CANHYD010000212.1 GCA_947464705.1 Verrucomicrobiota bacterium
ACTCTTATTTTCGGGAGGAGGGAATCGTGCTCAACACCGTCATCGAAATGGGCAGCTTCGAAGCGTTGAAGGAATTGGCGAAATTGAACCTCGGGGTGGGAATCCTGGCACCGTGGGTCGCCGCGCCCGAACTGCGCAATGGATCGTTGGTGACGCTGCCATTGGGACGCCGCAAGGCCCGCAGGGATTGGGGAGCATTGCACTGGCGCACGCGCCGTCTGACTCTGGCCGAGGAGACGTTTCTGGGGCTATGCCGAACGGCCTCCGAAGACTTGTTCCAAGCCGAGGCGGTTCCGGCCTGATCGGCTTCCGGCGCCACCCCGATTTGGTTCTGGTTTCGGCATTCTAGGCCGGCCGATTGGCGCCGTAGGGCTCAACCCCTGCGCGTGGGTCTGCGGGACGATTCGGGTCGGAAGACCACCCCCCGTACGCTGTCCCAGAGCAGGTAGCCCAGGAACAGAGAGTTGTGGTGCAGGTAGCGCCCCACCAGACGGCGCGGTTCCGAAGCCATTCGGTACAGCCAGGTCAGGCCGCACGATTGCATCCAGCCCGGGGCATCGGCCCGCAGCCCCGCGTTCACATCAAAGGCCTGCCCCACCGAGAGCAGCACCCCGTGTTCGAGCAGGGGTTTGACCCGGGCGATCCAGCGCTGCTGCTTGGGAGTGCCCAGACCTACCCAGATGAAGTCGGGTTTGAGACGCCGCAATTCCTCCAGGACCTGTCCATCATCGGCCCCAAGGATTCCGTCCGCATCACAGCGGCCATGGAAGGAACCCACGATGCGCAAACCTGGATTCAGGACCGTGAAACGTTCAACCAACGCCCGACCGCAATCCTCCGAACCGCCCAGAAGGTAGTGCGTGAGGGGGGGCGGTGAATGGGTCAGCGCATGGCGGAAGAAAGCCGGTCCATAGACACGATCCTTCATGCCGGCCCCGGCCGCATTGAGCAGCCAGAGCAGCGGGGAACTGTCGGGGATGAACCGGTCGAAGCACTCCGAGGTCCGGCGGTATTCCGGATCCGATCGGCGCAACGTGACGATCTGGGTGTTGCAGAACTCGATCGCCGATGGGGAAGACTCTCGTGCCAGTTGGCAGCACAAGGCCATCGCTCCCGGGTGATCGGTCACGGTCAGCGATGTCCCCAGGCATCCCATCTCTCGCGGTGCCGGGAAGTTGCCGGGAGGAAGGGTGTCGTCCAAGGGCATGTGCCACTGAGCCAATCCAAGGTCTTTGCCCAGCGCGAGCAGTTTCGGTGGGTTCCGCCCGACCGGGTGGGATGCCCTTTCCATTCGGTCCCATCAGGTCCGATCTCCGACACCCCTTCTCAGCCGGGCGAAACGCTGCTTCGGGATTCTTGCTCAGGACCGCCCGACCTGCGTTGTGGCCGCGCTTCGGGCTTCTGGTCGGCCGGGGTTTTGGCTTACGGTCGCTTCCGTCATGGACACGCCGACCCGAGAAGACTTCGCCGTGCTGGCCCGCCGGGGCAATTGCATCCCGGTGGCCCGCCGCCTGCTCGCGGATTTTGAAACACCCTTGTCCGCCTACCAAAAGCTGAGGGGACAGGGCGAATCCTTCCTCTTTGAATCCGTCGAGGGTGGCGAGCACTTGGGTCGCTATTCCTTCGTCGGTTGCGGCCCCCGCTCG
Source organism: Verrucomicrobiota bacterium (assembly GCA_947464705.1). GTDB lineage: Bacteria > Verrucomicrobiota > Verrucomicrobiia > Limisphaerales > UBA9464 > SXXZ01. Next base: position 1,647 of record CANHYD010000212.1, read on the forward strand.
GTGATCCGCCAAGTGGGTGACCGGGTGGAAGTGCTAGAACAAGGCCGGGTGATCGAGACCTACCGCGTCTCGCCCACTCCGGGCCAACCCGGTGAGAAGGTCGTCCGCGATGGGCTTCAGGTGGTCGAGGCGGTGCTTTCTGGCTTTGTTCCTGTGCCGGTTCCGGGCATGCCCCGCTTCACCGGAGGCGCGGTGGGATTTTTGGGCTATGAGTTCATCCACGACGTGGAGCCGGTGGTTCCGCGACCGCCGAAGGATGAGTTGGGGACACCCACACTGTATTTCCTGATCGCCGACCAGGTCCTCGTGTTTGATCGCGTGGCCCAGACATTAACGGTGATCGTTCATGCCGTGGTACCCCCCGGCGGTGATCCGGACGTGGCCTACGAGGACGCCGTCTCCGAAATTGATCGCCTCGTGGCCTTGCTGGAGCAGCCCCTCCCCAGCCGCCCAGTGACCCTGGAGCCCCAGGTCCCCGACGCCCCCTTTGTTTCCAACACCCCGCGCGAGCAGTTCTTGGCCAACGTGGTCCGGTCCAAGGAGTTCATCCGTTCTGGCGACATCATCCAGATCGTGGGCTCTCAGCGCTTCAGCGCCCCGGTGAAAGCCTCGCCCACGGAGATTTACCGAGCCGTGCGCTCCATCAATCCCTCGCCCTACATGTTCCTTTTGGAGTTGGAGGGATTCGCGTTGGTGGGGGCCTCGCCCGAGTTGCACGTGCGCTGCGAAGATCGTGCTGTAGAAATCCGCCCCATTGCCGGCACCCGCCGCCGCGGAGCCAGTGAAGCCGAAGACCAGGCCTTGGAGCAGGAGCTTCTGGCCGATCCCAAGGAGCGCGCCGAGCACGTGATGCTCGTCGATCTGGCCCGCAACGACATCGGTCGTGTCTGCGAGTATGGCAGTGTGGCCGTCCGTGACCTGATGGTCATCGAGCGCTACAGCCACGTCATGCACATCGTCTCCCAGGTCAACGGCCGACTCTCACCCGAGCGCACGGCCTTCGACCTGATGCGGACCACCTTCCCGGCCGGCACCCTCAGCGGCGCACCCAAGATCCGGGCCATGCAAATCATCTCTGAACTCGAAGGCACCACCCGCGGGCCCTATGGCGGCTGCGTGGGCTACTTCGGGTTCAATGGCAACGCCGACCACTGCATCACCATTCGCACCGCACTGGTGAAGGACGGAATGGCGTATGTTCAAGCCGGTGGAGGTTGGGTCAACGACTCCGACCCCGTCGCCGAATTCGACGAGACGGTCAACAAATCGAAGGCCATGCGGAAGGCCATCTCGCTGGCCGAACACTTCCCGCGCTGATGCTTTCGGGCCGAAATCCTCACGAAGGATTGGCCAAGAAAGACTGGGCATGCAGGACTGAGCGCCACCGGAAGGGGCTTCCGCTCCCTGAGCCCGACCTTGGTCACTTCAGGGCCACGATCATCTGCACTTCGGTGGCGGAGTTGACCGGCAGCCCTGCCACGCCGACCGCGGCCCGGACATGTCGCCCAGCGTCGCCGAGCAAGGCCACCAGCAAGTCGCTGGCCCCATTGATCACCTTGGGGCTGTCCGGAAATCCAGCTACGCAATTGACGTAGCCGCTGACAGAAATCACGTGGTCGATGCGATCCAAGTCACCCAGGCCCAGCTTCGCACAGGCCAGCAAATTGAGCGCGCACAACTTGGCCGCTTCATAGCCCTCTTCGATCGTGAGGTTCTCGCCCACCTTGCCGGCGTATTGAATCTTGCCCTCCCGGCTAGCGATCGCCCCGGGCAGATACAACGTCTTGCCCTCGATGCGGAAAGGCAGGTAGTTCCCGCCAGGTGGCGGCGGAGCGGGCAGGGTGATACCGAGTTCGGCCAGCTTGGATTCGATGCGGCTCATCGTTGGCAACTCTGGACCGTGCCGACCTCGAGCGCGAGCGCATCGTTGGTTTCGGAATAGGGAACCGTGCCTCCGCAGCATGGCCAAAGTGGACCTCTGAGTGCTTCAATGGCACCGTCAGTTCGAACCTGTTTTTTGTTTCAAGACCATGCCCAATCCCTGGACCGGCAAAGGAAATCCCTACACCCGCAAAGAAGTTCGCGAGCGCCTGATGGACACCATCAAGAAGGGCGACGCCGTGATCGCCGCCGGCGCCGGCGCGGGCATCAGCGCCAAATTCATCGAGAAGGGCGGCGCCGACCTCATCATCATCTACAACTCCGGCCGCTTCCGCATGATGGGCCATGGCTCCACCTGCGGCATGATGGCCTACGGCGATGCCAATGCCATCGCCATGGAGATTGGTGAGTACGAAGTGCTGCCAGTCGTCGAAGAAGTGCCCGTCATTTGCGGCGTCCACGCCACCGATCCCCGCCGCCGCATGTGGCACTGGTTGGGCAAGGTCAAGGAGATGGGGTTCAGCGGCGTGAACAACTTCCCCACCCACACCATCATCGACGGCCACTTCCGCGGCGTGCTCGAAGAGACCGGCATGAGCGTGAAGAAAGAATACGAAATGGTCGCGCTCGCTCGGAAAATGGACCTCTTTTCCATCGTCTATGTCGGCACCCCTGAAGAAGCCGTTGAAATGGCCAAGTCCGGAGCAGACGCCATCATCGCCCATGTCGGAACGACCGTCGGTGGCAGCATTGGCGTCCAGAACGCCGTAGTCAGTTGGGACTTCACCCTCCAGCGCACCCAGGAAATCATCGACGCCGCCTCCCGCGTCCGGAAAGACATCTTCTTCCTCTGCCATGGCGGCCCCATCAACACGCCTGCCGACGCCGATCGCGTCATGAAGAACACCGATGCCGTGGGCTTCGTCGGAGCCAGTTCCCTCGAGCGAATGGGAGTCGAGGCCTCGCTGACCAACCTCACGAAAGAGTTCAAGCGCCTCAAAGCCCCGGCCGCCAAGAAGTTCGGCAAGAAGAAGTAGTTCACCCGCCTCGGCGGAGATCATTCGCCCGGGAGGGTTCCGCATCGGAGCCCTCCCCCCGGGGTTTCCGAGTGGATCCGCCGCAATGGCGACCGGCGACCGTGGGTTTTAATCAGCGTGCAGTCGTCAGTCGTCCGAGGTCCGAGGTCCGTAGATTGAACCGATGCGGCAGCGGGACCAATCCGGAGCGAGCATAGGAGACGAACACCCAAGCCCCTCGCGCGCAGCGCGAAATCATCACTCAAGGAGTCTCCCTGCGAGCGCAGGATTGGTCCCGCGGAGCATCCACCGAAGAGCCCGCCTCTCGCCCACGACCTCCC
>CANHYD010000213.1 GCA_947464705.1 Verrucomicrobiota bacterium
ACCTCGGCCGACAGGGCGGCGAGTTTGCGCGCGTATTCCATCGCGGCCTCGGGATCGTGGATGGAGCACGGCCCAATCACCACCAGCAGGCGCGGATCTTCACCGCGCAAGATGCGCTGCACGGTGAGGCGACCCTGGACCACGGTTTCGTTGGCGCGCTCGTCCATCGGCAGCGCTTCCTTGAGTTCGCGCGGTGCCGGGAGGCGTCGTGTGGCGACGACGCGGAGGTCGTTCGTCTTTTGCATGTCAGGAAGAGTGTAAGGGGGAAAGTCTACGGTTGGAAGGGCTGCGGTGCACCGGGCTGCAGCTTGACGCGGGCTTCGGTCCGGAGTCGGTCGCCGTATTCGGGAATCCGAACCTCCATCTCGCGCTGGATCATGAGTTCACGAATTTGCTCGGTGACCTCGGCCAGCGGGATGACTCGGGCCGGGACATCTTCGAGCTTCTTGAACACATGGAAGCCGAATTGGGTGGTGACCACCTGACCGTGCAGGGTGCCGGGCTTGGCTTCCCAGACCGACTTCTCGAATTCCGGGAACATCTGGCCTTTTTGGAAGACGTATTCGCCGCCCCGTTCCCGCGAGGACGGGTCTTCGCTCACCTGTTTGGCCAGGGTAGCAAAGTTGGTTCCGGCCTGCAGTTGGGCCAGGGCTTCTTCGGCCTTCTTCTTTTTGGCTTCGATGACGTCGGCCGGGAGTTTTTCTCGGGTTTCCGGGTTGATGGTGGCAAAGAAGATCTGGGCGGCCTTCACCTGGTCGGGCTTTTTCCAGCGGGTGTCATCCGAGTCGTAGTAGCCTTGGATGTCCGAATCCGGGATGCGGATGCGGTTTTTCACCTCCCGATCGATGATGTTCACCACCAGCGCCTCTTCGAACTTCTCCTTCCGAAAGGATTCTTCGGTGTAGCCGGCTTGCGCCAAAGTTCGAAAGAAAGCGTCGGCGGAAGGTGCGTTCTTGATCATGCCGTCGATGCGGCTCTTGGTCTCGAAGAGGGCCCGGTTGGTGTCGCCCTGATCGGCCCGACGCAGCACCAGTTGGACGAAAATGAGGGTGTCGAGGGTGCGTCCGCGGAGGGCGGTTAGGTCGCGATCCGAGAGAGAGCGACCTGCGGCGGCGGCCTCAGCGACTGCACGCGACACCTTCGCGCTGACGGCGCTGGCGGTGATGCGGAGTCCATCGCCTTCAGCCCAGACCGATTCCGCATTGGTTGAGACCGTGGGAATCTTGCTGCTCGTGCTGGTCTCAGCCGTGGGGGGCGTGGTGGCAGGGATTCGGGCGGCTGGTCCCGTGAATGCATCCAGCGAGTTGGTCAGCACCAGCTTGGGCACGGGCCGGCCGGAAGCCGCAGGCGGCGTGGCGCCAGTCTGCGCCAAGACCATCGGCAGGAGCCCCATCCACAGGGAAGCAATCAACAACCTCATGAAGGGATTAGCCTAACCCCGGGGTCCGAGGAAAACCAGCGTGGAACCTGTCGTCCGTACCCTGCGAGTATGGCCCTGCAGCCTGGGGACCTTGGGCTGGGTTTTCCATGTCTCTGGATTCTCCAGGGTGGTTGCCCGAGGGACAGGCAGCTCGTCCGGGCTCAATTCCGGAATCCGAGTCGGTCCAGGCCGGTCTGTACCTCGGGGCAGGACATGAAGAGGCGCCAGAGCAGGCCGGTGCGATGGTTTTCCATCATGACCACGATGGGGCCCTGATCGATGGCGAGGTACCAGGGTTTGCACCACCGGTGATGGAGGCTGAAGCCGTCGTAGAAGCCATAGGGGCCGTAAATCCAGTGGCCGAGGTCGTCGTGGAAATGACGGAGGGCTCGCTGGCTTTCCCTCGGGGTGTACGGGAAGGACGACAAGGCGGCCGTTGGGGAGATCACTCCCAGGTCTTCGCCCGGACGGTGTGCCGCGTAAAACCCCACCGAGTATCCAGCGGTCAATCCCCAGCACTGGGAGCCATAGCCGCGGTAGCCGTGCGGGTTGTCGATGCAGTGCTGCAGGTTGATCCGCGTGTGTTCCACGTTGTGCCGCCAGTAGTCGGCGTAGCGGTCACGGAGTCCGCGCGGGTCGAGTCCCAAGAAAGAGTAGTGTGACCAGAAGAGGGAGCCGCCCGACCGGGAATCTCCCTGATGGTTGAGCTCCAAATGCGGCCCCGGGGTTTTTGGATCGCTGTTGTTCCGAATACGCCCACCGCGCGCCCAGCCCTCGTGGTAGGCCGCCGCCGGGATGGGGTGTGTCGGGGACGAGGCCGCCAGCACGTAGGTGATCAGGCATTCGTTGTAGCCCTCGATTCGAAAATTCATGGCCCAGCCCTTGTCGGGCGACCAATGCCAGTAGAGCGCGTTCTGTCCGCCGCGTTGGTACCAGTCCCATTCCACGCCTTGCCACAGGCGGTCGATGCGTTCAGCCAAGGCTCGTTCCGCCGGGGAACCGTCGCGGAAGTATTGGCGCACGCAGAGGAGGCCTTGGATTAGGAAGGCGCTCTCCACCAAGTCCCCGCCGTTGTCGTTGCGGCTGAAGGGTTTTACCCGGCTGGTCGGGCCTTCGAGCCAATGGGGCCAGGCACCATGGAAGCGGTCGGCTTTCTCCAGAAACCTCACGATGCGGGTCAGGCGCTCGGCCCCTTCAGTCCGCGTGATGAAGCCCCGTTCGATGCCCACCAGAAGGGCCATCACGCCGAAGCCCGTGCCTCCGGAAGTGACGATGTGCGCGTCGTGGTCGGGGTAATCGCCGTCGACGTGGAAGCGTTCGCGCGCGGCCCCGGAGTGGGGCTCCGCTCCGTCCCAGAAGTAGCGGAAGGTACGGTGTTGGACTTCGCGGATCAGAGCGCTGTCGCTCAGGCGTTGCGGGGTCGTGCCCGGTTCGCGGACCCGCGGGTTTCCGCGGAGTTCGACGCGGGACGGGCTGAGTGTCGACTCCAGAGCTGCGCCTACGGCGGGGCGGGTCGCGAGTATGAGGACCCAGAGAGTGGTCGATCGGAGCAAGATCGATCGGAGCAGGACGCCTCGGAACATGGCGGGTAGGAGCTATGGAGCGACGGGGCGGGTTCGCTGGGTTTTTCTGGACCGAGGGGCTGGCGGGAAAGGGTGGCCAAGAGTCCCAGTGGATCCTGAGGACTCCCGCCGAGGTTCTCCGATCAATGCCCCGGGTTCGAGGCCGGTTTCGACCAGCTGTCCTGGGCTTTCTTGAGCTGCTTGGCGCTGAGACCAAAGGCCTTCAGCACTCCGGTGGCCATCATGCGATTGCCCTCGGGGTTCATGTGGACCCCGTCGCTCGTGAGCAGGTTGCCTTTGTGATCGGGACCAGCCTTGGCGATGGCGGCCTGCATATCGGCGTTCAGGTCGGCCAGGCGGCACTTCTTCTTCTTGGCCAGGTCGCGCAGGAAGGCGTTGTAGGCGGCGAGCTTCTGGTTGTTGGAGTTGGGGGCATCCTCGCCGATCATGGTGGACGTCAGGATCATCACCTTCACGCCGGCGGCCTGACACTTCTCCACAATTTCAGTGATGTTCTTTTTGTAGGGCTCCAGCGGGATACCGTTGGCCCCGTGCCACACGTCATTGACGCCGCAGCTCAAGGTCATCCAGTCGGGTTTCTTGCTCAGAACATCGCGGTCCAGCCGCTCGAGCATCTGGTTGGACTTGTGGCCGCCGATGCCCGCCGCAATGGAACTCACCTGGATGCCGTTGGCCTCGAGGCCTCGGATGACCAAGGTCACATAGCCCTGGGGCTCGGCACCGGCCTGGGTGATGGAATCTCCCATGAATCCGATCTTTTGGCCGTTCTTGAGAGGGATGCTCGCCGCCTCGACGGGTGCGGTGATCACGGTCATCGAAAGCAGGAGGGTCGACATTAGGGTTGCGACCGTTCCTGGGACGCCGTAGCGGGATTGAATGCTCATGGAGGGAGGCAAGGTGCCCGGGGCCACGTCAGGGGTCACGATGGTTTTCCCTCGGTTTTCTCTCGGGCCTATACGGAACGATGCCGTTGAAATAAAGAGGCACCGTCTGGCGGCGTTGGTTGTGTGAACAAAAAACAATGCCTCGCTGCTTCCAATAGGAGGCAGACCTAAGAGTATGGCTGGAAATGGAGGCTACCGCTGGTCCCTCGTCCATCCGGTTCGGGTTCACCGACCCATGTCTCACGACCCAGGTTGGATTGATCGTCTGGCCCCATTTTCCTCGGCAGGTCGGCTTTCGCGCGGCCCATGGAGGAACGCCTCCCTCATTCATCGACCAGCCCCATCGCCTATCCTCCCCGCGACATCGCCTTGCGATTCCCGAGCGGTCCGGCACCGCAGACATGGCGCTTTCGGAGACATCGCCCTACCCCCAGAGCTCTCCTGAGTTTGGCCAGCCTGAAGCAAGATCCGCGTTCCTTCCCCGAATAGCCTCCGAGGTAGGGACCGATCTCCGAGCGGTCCGGCACCGCAGACGCGGCGCTTTCGGAGAAATCGCCCTACCCCCAGAGCTCTCCTGAGTTCGGCCAGTTTGTGGCGAGACCTGCGTTCCTTCCCCGAATAACTTCCGGGGTAGGGACCGATCTCCGAGCGGTCCGGCACCGCAGACGTTGGCGCTTTCGGAGAAATCGCCCTACCCCCTGGAGCTCTCCTGAGTTTGGCCCGCCTGTAGCAAGATCCGCGTTCCTTCCCCGAGAACCTCCCCGGTAGGGACCGATCTCCGAGCGGTCCGGCACCGCAGACATGGCGCTTTCGGAGAAATCGCCCTACCCCCTGGAGCTCGCCTGAGTTTGGCCCGCCTGTAGCAAGATCTGCGTTCCTGCCCCGAAGGCCTCCCAGGTAGGGACCGATCTCCGAGCGGTCCGGCACCGCAGACGTGGCGCTTCCGAAGAAATCGCCCCACCTA
>CANHYD010000214.1 GCA_947464705.1 Verrucomicrobiota bacterium
CGCTATCCCAATGCGTTCTTCGAGAAGCTCGGGCTAATCTCTCTATACGCCTTAGCCCGTGCCGATCGCACCAGTCCCGCCGCAAGCGGGTGACTCACCGACTGGAGAGCCGGATGCGGGAAATCCGCCAGTCCGGTTCGGAGGGAGGGGTGGCCGACAACGGCCATCCCTACCCCTATACCAGCCCGGGGTGAAACCCCGGGTATGGTACACAACCTGAGCGTTCTGAAGGAACGCCGCATACACCCGTATGCTCGCACCTGTTTTGCAGTAGCCGAGTGCCGGGGCTGGCTCTCCGAGTCGGCCGCCTCCTTCCCCCGGTCGCCGCTTTCGGGGAAAGCGTCCTATTCTAGTGTCCCGCAAATAACTATCTACTTTGGGGCGGTGTTGGTCGTGGGCGCTTGAGGGCTGCGCATCCGGGTTCGATTTGGTTCAAGCGGCGGCGGCAACGTTCCACCTTCTCCAAGATCTTTTCGACGCTGGCCGTCCAGACGAAGGGGGTTGGATTGGCGTTCCAAGCATCCAGAAATGCGGCGATGGCTTGTTCCAAGTCATCCACGCTGTGAAAGGAGCCACGTCGCACCGACTTTTGAGTCAGTTCGGCAAACCACCGTTCGACCAGATTCAACCAACTGGAACTCGTTGGAATAAAGTGCAGGACAAAACGAGGATGTCGGGCGAGCCACTCCCGCACCTTCGGGTGTCCATGAGTGCCGTAGTTATCGAGAATCAGGTGCAGCGCTTTGCCCGACGGCAACTCCCTGTCCAACCGCTTGAGGAATCTGAGGAACTCTTGGTGCCGGTGCCGCTGGTAGCATTCCCCGATCACCCGACCCTCGGCCACCTGTAGGGCGGCAAAGAGGGTGGTGGTGCCGTGGCGCTTGTAGTCGTGGGTAAAAGTTCCGCAACGCCCGGGCTTCAGGGGCAGACCCGGTTGGGTGCGATCCAAAGCCTGAATCTGGCTCTTTTCATCCACACAGAGGACGATCGCGTTCTGCGGAGGCGTCAAATAGACGCCGATGATGTCGGTGAGTTTTCAACGAAGTGGGGATCCCTTGAGAGTTTGAAGCTGCGTGTCAGATGGGGCTTGAGCTGATGGTCGTCCCAGATGCGTTGCACCGTGCTCTTGCTGATGTCTTAGGCTTTGGCCATGACGCGAGTACTCCAATGGGTCGATCCCTGGGGCTTGTCTTGGAGGGTCGATTTGACCAGGCGCGCAATCCGCGACTTTCCGTACGACGGTTTGCGTCCACGGCCCGGTGCAATATCCCACACTGCACCAAAGCCTTCCTTGGCAACTCGGTCGCGCCACAACCTGACAGTGGGTCGCTGAACTTCGAGCCTGCGAGCAATCTGGGCGGCGGGTTCTCCGCGGTTGGTCAGTAAGACGATTCGGCACCTCAGGGCGACTTGCTGAGGAGTGGATCCGGCGGCAGCCCATTGCTCGAGCCGCTGAACTTGAGAAGACTCGAGGTCCGCAGACGACTCGGCATGAGGCATGCAGCCATGATAGCCCCCAAAACCGGGTGGATAGCTATTTCTAGTGCTCTACACTAGTTCTGAAGATTTCCCACGATCTCCTGTCGTTAACGGAGCGACTTGAATCGACCCCAATCCCGGTCCGCCGACACGACTCATGCCAGCGGGCCGACGAGGCGGTGCCGAGTCTGCATGATGGAAGAGCCCCTCGTCCATTGCCGCTGGCCCCAAATCCGAAGTGGTTGGGAAACCGCAGATCCGCTCGTGCAACATCCGAAGAACGGAGGCCGGCTTGTCAAAGTCGTAAGCGGAGACGGGGTATGGCCGCCGCAACTAGGTGGACTACTCAACGGCTACGCTGACGGAATGGGGCAGAGCTCGATAGAAGCGTGTTCGGTTCGGGCAATAATGGCCGCCGGGTCGAAATCGATCTCTGGTAAGTCAATACCGTTATGCCCCGGGAGCTCACCCCGCCCGGCGGTAAACCTCTTCGACCCAGCCGCGGCGCACCCAGCATAATTCTCGTGACATCCTTACCAATCCAGGAACCGTGGACGCCAACTCCGGTACCCATGGGGGAGCCTTGCCCTCAATCGGGCTGAAGGCTTCCTGGTTGATGCTGAAGAGAAGACCTCCGGGATGGAGGCGCTCAGCCGCCAGTCGAAGGTAGTCACGGACGCTCTCGACGGGCATTTCCGGGAAACTGTCCTGATTGAAGATCGCGTTGAATCGCTGTTCGCCAAACTGCTCCTGGGAATGGACCGGCATGATCCAAGTGCGCCGTCCTTTGAAGCTTCCTTCACGCCGAAAGTCGGAGTAGAGGCCAACCTGGTCACGGCCCAGAGCGTTGCCGAGGAACCATCCCTGGTAGATGTTGGTCAGAGCGAGATCGAGGATCACGTATCGTGAGGGAGACCTTAGCTTTTGCAACCAATGGCAGGCCCCCCCAAATCCCGCCCCGATCTCCATGATGTCGGGTGATTCCGGAGCCGAATGCCGCTGAAGATGCCCATGGAGTCGATGGGCTGCATACAGATGACCTGGCGTTTGCATGTCCAGAAGTCGGCCTCCCACCTCGATGCCATAGGCTCCGGCGATTCGTGGGAAGTCGATCCGGAGACCCAGCTTGCGCTCAACGGCGGTCAGCAGGGCCTCGGGTCCGTCCCGAAGAGCATGGCCGATCTCACCCTGTTCCGGACATTCTGTGCGCACAACACCCAGCGACTCGGCCAATCCCGTCAACTGAGACAGAATGAGATAGGAAGCGAACCGTGAACCCTGAGCTATTCCAAGATCGCCGTAGCCTATCCCCCACAGCGTGGGCGAAGGAAACATCCTCTCTAGGAACGCGAGAAGCGCTCCTGGATCGCGGTTGCGGAGGGCTTGAAGTACCGCAGGCGCATTGCGGTCGATGATCGTGGACCAGAGGGGGCTGTAATTGCGGTTCGACGGATCCAATCCTTGGCCCGCGTGAAAAGATTCCACCAGATCCTCGGCGAGGGCTCGTCGAGCTGCCGGGTCGAGTCCCTCTGAGGAATCTGGCGTCGTCAGTGGCAGATTGGGTGCCGGAGATCTGCACCAGAACCACTCTGGCCTGTTGAACAGATCACGATTGGACAGTCGATTAATCCGGTTTCCGTACAGGCATCGGAGTAGTGCGCGATGGAAAAGGAACGCGGCGTTGTTGCGGCTGAGTTGCCGGAGTAGGAGCACAAGTGAAGGCATACGCATCGACCGCGGATTTTCCAATCGCGCCTGAGCCTGCCCCCGATCTAGGGCCCCGGGGGCTCAGGACCCACGAAAAAATAAGGTTCTCGGGGCCCGGTTGGACCGTCAAACGCCAACTTGTCCGCCACCGGTTCATCCCTCGAGCGCGATCCCTTGTTTCTGAGGTGTTCCGGATGGTCACTCTGCCTTCGGTGGGGTGAGCGATTGCAAAGGTCACCGCGACTCCTGGGTTGCTCTACGGCTCGGTAGTGCCCCTTCCGACAAGGGTTGCTGCCCCAGTGCGTCAGGATCTCTGATCGAGAGTGGCCTCGCCTCGGTTCCAGATGTCAGGTCTCCAGCAGCCATCACCACCATGCTTACGTGGGTCGGAACGATTCCGTGGGATCGGTCGTACGGCCTCCGCAATAGCGTGGTTGTTCGCTCGTCACCGAACTCAGAATCGTCTGCCGCTCGCTATCGCCTCGTCTTGCGAAAGAATTTGCACGGACACTCTTTTCATCCCAATTGAATCTCACCGGTTTGGGAATTCGATGGCGGTTGCGAATCAAGCTGAAATGCATCGACAGGTGTTGTCCAGAATTTGGTTGAATCCATCGGGAATGCCGATTTCGCGCGGGGCCGGCGGGTGCCGCTGGGCTTTTGGTCGGTGGTGGGGTAACGTGATTGGATGATTCGTTTCGGCTCATTGGAGCTGAAGTCCAACCTCTTTCTGTCGCCGCTGGCGGGCTACACGAACTTGCCGTTCCGTCTGGTGGCGCGGGAGATCGGTGGGCTCGATCTGGCGACGACCGACTTGGTCAACGCCCGTTCCCTCATCGAGGAAAACCCCAAGGCTTTCAAACTCATTGAAACCAATGAGCGGGATCGCCCATTGGCCGTGCAGTTGTTTGGCTCGGTGCCTGAGGAGATGCGTGATGCGGCCGTAATGCTTCAGGAGCGTGGGGTGAGCGCGATCGACATCAACATGGGCTGCCCGGTGCGCAAGGTGTGCCGGGTGGGTGGCGGTTCGGCGATGATGGTCGAGCACGAACGCACGCAGCATTTGGTGCGCATGATGGTGGATGCGTTGCGTATCCCGGTGACGGCCAAGATGCGCTTGGGTTGGGATGACGACAATTTGACGGCTCCGGATTTGGTCCGGGCGCTGGAGGATGCCGGCATCGCTGGCGTGTTTATCCATGGGCGCACGCGGGAGCAGGGGTTCTCGGGCACGGTGAATCTCGCGGGCATTCGCAAAGTGGTGGAGGCGGCGCGGACAATCCCGGTGATCGGCAATGGCGACGTGACCACGCCGGAGGCGGCGGTGCACATGAAGTCCGAGACGGGGTGCGCGGGCGTGAGCGTGGGGCGTGGGGCCTTTTATGATCCTTGGATTTTCGTGCGGACGCGGGCACTGATGCAAACGGGGGTGCTGCCGCCGGAACCAGGCATCGACGACCGGGTCCGGGTCATGTCCCGACACCTCGACCTGATGGTGGAAGTGTTCGGGGAGCGGCATGGCTGCGTGATGTTCCGCAAGATCGGCCCGTGGTATGCGAAGCGCTTCGGCCCGGCCAACGAGTTCAGCAAGAAGATCGTGCGGATGGAGTCCCGGGCCCAATACCTCGAGATCGTGGACAGCTACCTGCGCTGGCGGC
>CANHYD010000215.1 GCA_947464705.1 Verrucomicrobiota bacterium
GGACACAAGACCAACGACGGCTTCTTGTCCTTCTTGGCGGCATTCTCATGCAGCCAGGTGAGCCAAGCCAAGGTCTGGAGGGTTTTGCCCAGACCCATGTCGTCCGCCAGAATGCCTCCCAGACGAAGCCGGGTGAGGTTGGCCAAGAAGTTGAACCCATCCTGCTGATAGGGTCGCAAATCGGCGCAAATGCTCGCCGGCAACTTGGTCTCGGGCACTCCCTTGAAGTTGGCCAGCTTGGCCCGCAATTCGGCGACCACCTTGTTGGCACCGAGTGCATCCAGGGTGGTATCATCCAGCTGGGTGGCGTGAACCAGGGACGTCTTCTGGGCGTCGGCCGAGAGACCGTCGAGCCCCAGCGTGGCTGCCGTTTCGTGGGCTTTGCGGTTGGCATCGATGTCCAACTCCACCCAACCGCCATCGGGCAGCTTGACGAAGCGCGAGGTGGCGGCGGCCAGCCGTTCCAAGTCGGCCTTGGACAGCTTCATGCCCTCGGCCTCCCATTCGGCGCTGACGGCCAGCCAGTCGATGCCGGAGCCCTTGAGCACCAGCTTGGGCTTGACCAACTTGCGGTTCAGGAAGAGGCGCTGGAAGCTGGGATTGCCCAGGTAGTCGGCGTCCTTGGGGCGGTCGAACCAAGCCGTGGCCAACTGGGACAGGCAGTTCTCATTGGCATCCAGCACCCAAAGCCCCGGCTCCGGAGTGAACCAATCGGCCTGTTGCAGCCAATGGATCGCCGGCAGAAGCCGCGGATCGTCGAGGAGTTCCGGACGGTTCTCGGTTCCCTGGCGTTCCACCACCCGCGTCCATTCGTGGCCATTCCATTGCCACTCGGAACCATCTTTTTCGCTGATGGCCAAGAGGCGGACACGGACCACCTCGTCGGCTAGTTCAAAGGTGAACTGAGGGCGGGCCGTGTGGGTCTCGCACAGTTCACTCCAGTTGGCGTTGGGCTGCTCCTTGGCCTGGGTGCGACGCAGCTCGGTGAGCAGGCGCTGCGACAACCGCTTCACCGGCACCACCGGGCGCTGAGCCCACGGGCCCAGCAGCGTCGCTGGCGGTGCATGGCGCAAGACAAAGAACTCGTTGCCCACCAACACCAGCGGAGGCTCTCCAACGAAGAACTGACATTCCGGCAAGGGCTGATTCACCCCATTGGGCAGCGACAGCACATGAGTAAAACTCATCTCACCCTCGATGGTCTCCAAGCGCGGCTTCAATTCGGCAACTCGTCCCACGAAGTCGAGGTTGGTCGCCTTGCCCAGCAGCTCGAGCCGCTGTCCATGGGCCCACTTGGCCAACCAGGTCAGCAAGTCCGGGCCGTCGAGCAGCATGAGCTCGCCCTCGGGCACCTTCTCCGACCAGTGCCCATGCAGCCAGTCGATCACCTGCCAGTCTTCGGCCGGGAAGAGTTCCGCCTCGTGGGCCGCTCGGGTGCGCAGGTCGCACAGGTCGGAGACGAAGCGCTCCTTCTCGCCAGAGCGGGAACGGAACAGGAAGAAATGAACGGCCAAGCGCCACTGGTTGGAATTCTCGTCGTCCCGCTTCGGTTCACAAACAACCCGTAGGGCCGCACGCGGTGAGTCGAGATGCGTGTGGTTGGGGGGGAAGAGCCAGTTCTCCAGCTCCTGGACGAAGCCGGTCTCCTTCTCGGTCTGCTCGACGGCCGCGAACTTCTCGAAGTTGGCGTGCTGGAGCAATTCGGTCGGCAGAGACCGATTGTTGCGCAGGAACAGCATGGCCACCTCTTCCAGACGGGGTTTACCGGTCGAGGACTGCATCCGCGGCCACCATTCCGACTGACCGAAGTCCTTACGGCTCAGGGAGAGCTTCTCCAGATAGTCGTCCAGCAGCAGGAAGGCCCGCTGGGGATCCATGCAGGTGGCGAAGAGCTTCAGCACGTTCTCCCGCTCGGAGACCTTCTCCTTGGAGTCGGCCAGCTCGCGGCGCAAGTCCGCGAAGGAGCCATAGGTCGTGTTGAGCACCTTGTGGTGCGCGTCGTATTTGGAACTGGCCGCCGATTTGATCGCAGGGCCCGCCTTCCTCACTGTTCTCGCCATGTGTTTTTCCGGAGTCGCGCCGGATCGGATCCGTCACGTCCCTAAGGTTGTCCACAACTGAAGCCTTTGCGGTCAATAGGAATCCCGTTACGCGAAAAAGCTCATGAATCGCCGCCTTGACTATGGAGTCCCCCTTCCGGGATTTGCGGCATGGATACGGGCTTAGTCCGCCCCCCCTCGGGGCCGGATTGTCAACAGAACCTCCTGAAGGTTTCTGTCCGACTCAGCGACGGAGGCCAATCCGATGCCATCGGTCGACGGTTCGGGGCAACTCTTGACGAGCACCATCGAGACGCACCCACTCCGCTTTGAGAACCTCGGCACTCGACCCCAACCCGAAGTGGGCCTCCGTATCCGACTGGGATCGGTAGCTGTCTCCATTGATCCACCAGTGGCGCCGGATGCCTTCCCGAGTGGTCACCTCCAGGTGGGAACCTGGAGCCGGCGTGTCCAGTCGATACCCGATCCAGTGTCCGTCTTGGACGGAACGATTGCGGAAGATCAACAGCCTTTGGCGAGTCACGGGCCATTGTTCGTAGGTCGTCAGGGCCAAATCCATCCGTCCGTCCTCGTCGAAATCGCCGGCCACCACGTTGCGGCAATCCTCGGTCACTGCGACTCCCAGGATCCAAGCGTTCTCGACGAAAGAGCCCCGGGCCGTCTGGGTGAACAATCGGTTGGCCTGCCACCCACCATAAGACTGCCGCGCGGCCCGACGACGCTCATTGGCCTGCATGAAGTAAAGTTGGGCCGCCGGATCCGGAGTCGATCCGCCGACGTAGACATCGTGCTGCCAGAACTGACGTTCGAAATCGGACCGGCTCTCAAAGGTCTCATGCCCATTGACCAGGTGGATGTCGTCTCGCCCGTCATTGTTCCAATCCAACACAGCGGCCCCCCACGCCCAACCGGCCCGACGCAGGTCCTCGGAGCGCGGACTCCATTCCATCCCGAGACTTCGGGAACCCACGAAGAGCCGATTGCCATAAGTCATGGGTCCGCGGTGCACCGTGTGTCCGGGAAACTCCGGCCGCCCCAATCCCAAGGCCTCCAGTTGCGAAGCCACCGGGGAGTCCATCCCCACCATGAGCAAATCGGGCAACGCGTCGTGATTGGCATCCCAAACCACATGGGCCATGCCGAAGGCGTGCCGCGTCAGGCCGAGCCCCGGCGTCAGGTCCGTGAAATGACCTCGCCCGTCATTGCGATGGAGATCCAAGCCCGCGAAGTCGCTCACGTTGACGAGGTCCAAGTCACCGTCGCCATCGAAGTCGAGCCACGAGGCGCTGTAGGTGCGCCGATGACGCTTGGGTGCCAAACCGGAGGCCTCGGTGATATCCAGCCACCGGGTTTGGTCGTTGCGCAGCAAGTAGGACGGGAATCCATCGTTGGCGTCATAGTACGGCGTCGGGAACTGCCCGCTGACGAACGGCAATCGGTATTGGGTGACCCACAAATCGAGGTCGCCATCACCATCGATGTCACCCGCGGTGATGGACTGCGGGTGCCTGAGCTTGGCCGGGGCCACCCAGGCCTGACGCCAGCCATCGCGGCCTCGGACCTGAATTCCGGCGGCATTGGCCAACACCACCTCGGCGGTGCCGTCTCCATCCAAATCGGCCCGAACGATCGCTTTGACCCGGTCTGCCGGCCCCAAGTCCGCCGTTTCCCAACGCCACCCTTCCCCAACCCGGACGGCCGTCACCCCGGCACCGGCCAAATGCAAATGGACACCCAGTTCTGTGGTTTCCTTCAGCAGCGGGTCCGTGAAAAGCCCGACGCCATTGGTCGGAATCAAGAGGTCGGCCCAGGCCTCGAAAACCGGGGTGCCGCTCTGGACCGTCGGAGGCTGGCTGAGGTGGTAGTCGCGAAGTCGAGGGGTGTCCCCGTCGGACCACTCTGCCTCGGCGAGAAAGCGCGCGGTCCAAATCGAACGCGAAGAGTTTCCCGCTCTAGGCCATTCGAGGACCACTTCCGACTCCAGGTCGGTGAGAAATCCCGGGGCGATTCCCCCGGCCTGCGAACGGGGGCGGATCCGCATCAACCGAACCTGCATCCAACGCAACGAGCCACCCGCCGGAGCAGAAATCCGCGCAGCCAGATCGGGCAGCACTCCGGCGTCCAGACTGCGGGCTTCCATGGCGCGCTCCACCCCCAAGGCCAACTCCCGTTCGATGCGGACCGCTGGTTGGGTCGGTTGCCAGGCTGAGCGATCGGCCTGCTCTTCCGCCTCACGGAGGGCCATAAAGCGGCGAGCCGCCGCGTCCGCCTGGGCCTCGCGCTGGCGCCCGTCAGGAGTCAGCGCAGGGCCTTTTCGCCAGACGGCGATCGCCCCCACCGCCAGCAAGACTGCCAACAGGATTGCCGTCCTCCGGTTCATGGATCGCAAAAAAAGAGGCGTCCGGGTTTTCCGGACGCCCGACTTCTGAGGAAACCAACAGAAAGGCCTCAGCGGCCGTTGATGATGCGCGACAAATTGGCCCAAGCCTCCTTGGCCGCCGGATCGGAATTCGAGGCCGCCATCAACTCATCCTGCAATTGAAGCATGCGAGCCCGCTTGTCGTCCGGCAGGGGGCGCATGGCGCGGATACGAGCCACTTCAGCCACGACTGCATCCCAGTTGCGTTTCGGTTCGGCGGCCGGAGCGGCTTCGGCGGGGGCAGCCGGCGCGGCTTCAGCAGCAGCGGCAGTCGGAGTCGGCTCGGCTAGTGCTGGGGCGGAAGCAGCTTCCTCTTTCTTGGAGCAAGCAGCGACCAAACCC
>CANHYD010000216.1 GCA_947464705.1 Verrucomicrobiota bacterium
GACACATGCTCCGGCCGATGCCCCCAGAGCCGCACCGAGTGCCGCCCCTGAGACAGCACCACTCCCAGCGCCGTCCCCCAGGCGCCAGCTCCCAAAATGGCAACCTTCATGATGCGGAGAGTTTAGATTTGCCGAAGCGGTGTTCGGTCCCCGCCCTCAATCGCTCGATGTTGGCCCGATGACGCCACACCGCCAAGGCGGCCAGCGCCGAGGTGAAAGCCACCAAGGGCCAACGGGTCGGACCGGACACCGTGAAAATCGTTGCAACAGGCAGGATGATCGCGGCGGCGATCGAAGCCATCGACACATACCGGCTCAGAAAAAACACCAACAGCCAGGTGATCACCGTCACACCGAACGCCGGAGGGATGAGTGCCGCCATAGCACCGGCGGAGGTGGCCACTCCCTTGCCCCCCTTGAATCCCAACCAACAGGTGTAGTTGTGTCCCAAGACGGCCCCCAAGGCCGCGAGCGCCGGTAGCGCCAAGGAGTTGGAAGGAACCACAGCCACGGCCAACGCCGGAGCAAACTGAACCGCCAGCGCCCCCTTCAGCAAATCCACAATCAACACCAGGGCTCCGGGGCCTTTGCCCAACACACGGAACACATTCGTCGCCCCGATGTTCCCGCTGCCAGCTTGAGTAATATCCACCCGCATCGCCCGAGCCACCAGAAAGCCCGTCGGCAGCGAACCGGCCAGGTAGGCCAAAACCAGAGTGATGAGGATTGCAGCAACCATTACGGCCGAGGTTGTACGGGGCAACCGCCTGCCGCGCCAAGCGGCGAGTGCCCCAGAATTGGAAACAACCCATCCAAGCACCCCAGATTTGTCAGGGAAACCCACCGCTCCACGGCAAATTAGTTTCAGGAAGATGCAAAAACTCCTTGAGCCGAAGGAGGCAGTTTGCGTTCATTCGCGTCCGCGCTTTCGGTTCGCCGAAACGCGGACAGTGGTAGGATGCCGGAGCGGTCAATCGGAACAGACTGTAAATCTGTCGGGCTAACGCCCTACGAAGGTTCGAATCCTTCTCCTACCACCATTTTCTGCCTCGCCCGAGGTTTTCTCTCAAGCAGCTTCCCCCGCCTGTTTTCTCTTCCGAACCGGGGATTGGGTCTTGGCACGGGCCATCGATCGGACTCGACGCTTTTCTCAAGTTCACCTCTCAAACGGGTCCAACCCGCCCTCGGGAGAGCCGCCCGCTGAGAATCGAATCTCAGAGCTGGGAGTCGTGAGGGGCCTAAAGTTTCCCGGCCCGTTGGGGATCGGTAGACACACCGACCATTCCCTGGGCGAGCACCCGGAGGAGAACTCAAGGAGGTGAAAAGAAACAGGGGCGAAGGACCCGCTAGGGTCGATCGCCCCATTCACAAAATGGGTGCCGAAGCGTCTGCCGCGGCAGAACGCTGTTCACCCCGAGCTTCTCCGGCTCACGGAACTCACGCCACCGGGTACTGGCGCATCAAGGCCACCAGGGCCTCCACATTCGGGCTCTCGGCGGTGCGGACATAGTGTCCGCTGGTGCAGACGCCGCACAGCACGCTGGCGGCATTGTCGAGGCCCAAGAGCTTGCCCAGGCAGAAGCCGCTGTTGAAGTGGTCGCCCGCGCCCGTGGTGATCTTGGGCTTCTTGCAAACCGGCCCCTCGACTACCGAAGCGATCCCGCCCGACACCGCCAACGCATAAGCCACGGGATGCACCACGAGGGTATCCACGGGCACGCGCTGCTGGATGGCCACACTGAGCTCGGCCAATCCCTTCCAATCGCGCGGCGAGGCATCCAGACCCAAGACCCCGGCGATCTCATAGGCTTCCTTTTCGTTGAGCCCCAGGATCACGTCGAAGCGGCTCTGGAACTTCACGATCAGATCCAGCGCATGGCGGATATCGTCTGCGGTGCGCTTCTCCGGATCGGCCAAATCGAAGAAGATTTTCCGACGCGGCCCCTGCAATGTGGGCATGAGTTCCGCGTGCAAGCTCTCCCAGATCGCCGACATGTGCGGGAGCATGGTCCAGTTGACGAAGGCCACCAGGCTGGAGGAGGCGAACTTGGCGGCGAACTTCTCCTTGCCGTAGCGCTGGCACAAGTTGTCCCAGTGAATTTGTTTGAGGGTGTAGTGCTTGCCCACCATCAACTTGCCATCCTCGAACTCCAGGGCGTCGGTGAAGCCGGGCTCACAAATGGTGTGGACTTCGGCGCGGGCGGCAAACGGCTCGAACACCGGATGCAAGGCCGGCCATCCCAAGGAACCCACGTAGGTCACGCCGATGCCCAGGCTGGCCAAGGCATTAGCCATGATCGGTCCATTGCCACCCAGCTTGGTCAGCACGTTCACCAATTCGACATTGGTGCTGCGGCCGGCGGCGGCAGCCAACCGCTGCGCGTAGGCCGCAATGGTCGGAATGCGATCGAAGCGGACGGCATCGTAGCGCTTGTCCACCACGTGAAGGATCTCGTCCACAAAGCCGTCCAGGCCGACAAAGGCGGTCAGGGACGGGACTTGGGCCGCGGCTGCGGCCAGGCGGGAAGCGACGGAAGCGCGAAATTCAGGCGTGTTCTGCATGGTCAATGGATCCGGAGCAAACCGGAAGCGCCACGAATATGGCCATTGCCCAGCCGGGGTGAAGCCGGAAAGCGCGCCCACCCCAATCCTCCCGTCGCTCAATCCACCGAGACACCCAGAACGTCCAGGATGCGGTCCAGTTCGTCATCGCTGTGGAACTGGATCTCCAGACGCCCCTTGCCGGCCTTGTAGTGCAGGCCGATGCGAAGACCCACCCGGTCACGGATGCGGTTCTCCAGATCGGTGACATGAGGATCGGCCGGAGGCGGGGTCGCGGCTTCGCGGGGATCTACCAGTGTCGCCGTCGGCCCCTTCTTGGCGATGGCCGCCTCGAGTTGGCGCACGGTCCAGCCGCCGCGCATCGTCAAGCGGGCCAGAGTCTCCTGCTGCTGCGGATCTTCGACGCTGAGAATGACCTTCGCGTGTCCCACCGACAGCGCCCCATCCCTCACGGCCGCCTGCACCGCCGCGGGAAGTTTCAGCAGGCGCGTGGCATTGGCCACCACCACTCGACCGCGACCGACCTTCTTGCCGACTTGCTCCTGGGTGAGGGAGAACTGGGTCATCAACTGCTGGTAGCCCAGAGCCTCGTCGATGGGATTGAGGTTCTCCCGCTGGAGGTTCTCGATGAGCGCGAGCTCCAGCACCTCCAGATCGGTGGCCACCCTCTCGATCACCGGCACTTCGATCAGGCCAGCTAATCCGGCAGCGCGCCAACGGCGTTCGCCGGCGATCAACTCAAAGAAGTCACCCACCACCCGCACCACCAAGGGCTGGATAATCCCCTGCTCGCGAATCGAATCGGCCAACTCGGCGAGGGATTCCTGCGGAAATTCTTTGCGAGGCTGCAGGGCCGAGGGACGAATCCGGTCGCGGGAAATCTTGCGCACGAGCGAACCGGGAGGCAGCGGGGCGGGTGCCGGCGGCATTGGTACCGGAGCGGATACTGAAGGCGGGGGCGGAGCTTGTCCGGCAACCCCTGCCGGGGCGCCCGGCGCTGATGGCGCGGCAAAGGGGGATTTGATCCCTCCACCCATCAGCGCTCCCAATCCGCGTCCCAAGGCCGGTTTCGACATGACCCGCACTCTAGGGACCCACCGAACCGGGTGGCAAAAAGGATTTCGCCCCACTCCGTTTAAATCCCTCTCTCTCTGCCCCACCGACTCGGGTCAGGGACGAATGGCCTGAAAGATCGTCCGAGCCATCAGAGTCGCCCCGGCCGCGTTGGGATGAATCTTGTCAGGAAACATCTCGGGGTAGCCGGTCAGGGCGTCGTTGAGATCGATGACGGGCACCTTCTTATCGGTGGTCACTTCCATGAGCGCCGGAATGACCCCGTCGTCCAGGATGTGGCCGGTGATGCCCCAGGTGTCGGAGTACACGGGAACCGGCAGGCACGCCCAAACCTGAGGCTTGGACTTGAGGTCGCGAAACTGATCGATCAACCAGCGGGTTTCTTGCTCGAAGAAGGCCTGATCTTTCCAGTTCTGGGGCTTCGTGTCGTTGGTGCCCAACTTGATGATCACCATGTCCGGTTGCCAAGCGATGGCTGCCTTGAACTCGTCGGTGCTCGCGTACGGGAGATCCCCAACCCGGCTTAGGGTGGCGCCGCTGCGCCCGAAATTGCGCACTTCGAAGCGGTTGCCCAAGAGTTCTCCCAACTGCTTGGGGTAGTTGTTCTTCTCGCGCTCCTCCACGCCCGCGCCATGGGTGATGCTATCGCCCACGCAAGCCACCTTGATCACGCGCCAACCGCCTTTGCGGTCTTCGAAATCCTCGATCTTGATGAGCTCCGGCCGGAGCTTGCGACGGCAGCCCCAGGAAATCGCACCAGCGGCCATCGGCAACAGGGTCAGGAAATCGCGACGTTTCATCCGGGCCGATGAAAGCGGGGACAGGACCTTTGCGGCAAGCGGGCTGTTGGGGCTTTTGTGCAAAAGCACGCCCACTCCGGGTAGCGCCTACCTCCGGACCGCGCTCGGAGAGTGCGCCCCGGCGCACAAAAACGTCCGGGAACTCAGTGCGACACCGTGTTTCCAGGCACCCGGTTTTGCAACACGGCCTGGGTTTGCTCAGTGCGGAACTGCTCATAAGCCGCCCGGAACTGCGGGTATTTGTTGCCCAGGATGGCCGTCGCCAACAGGGCGGCATTGATGGCACCCGCCTTGCCAATGGCCATGGTGCCGACCGGCACGCCCCCGGGCATCTGGACGATGCTCAGCAGGGAGTCCATGCCGTTGAGCGCCTTGGAC
>CANHYD010000217.1 GCA_947464705.1 Verrucomicrobiota bacterium
GTCGGTAGATACGGCCATTGCCGACCTGCTGAGTCCTGCCATCGACCTTCGGAGTGGCAACACCGCCCGCCTGAAGTTTCGCACCTGGTACGACACCACCGAACGCAGCGACCTCTTGGACTTCGAACTCTGCCAGGTGGCTATCAGTACCAACAATGGCGCTCAGTGGAGTGACTTGGCGGGTTTTGGTTTCGGGGATGTCTCGGCCGATTGGGAAGAGGTGGACGTAGACATCAGCCGATTCACAGGCCATGTCGTCCGGATCCGCTTCAACTACCAGCTGCTGAGTTTTGAAACGACCGACCGACCGGGCTGGTTCGTGGACGATCTGGAGATTTCCCTGACCCAGAACCAGGCGTCGTCGTTCTCCATCACCAACAACTTGGCGCAGGCCACCTTCAGCGTCCGGGGGCCGACCAACTTCACGGCGATCGTCGGCTCCGGCCGCTGGTTCAATGTGTCCAATGCGGTTCCGGGCGAGTACGTGGTCCGCTGGTCGCCCGTGGAGCATTACCTCACACCACCGGCGGTCACGAACCGCGTGGGCACCAACGCGCTGGTTCTCAACGGCCGCTACGAGTTCCCCGATTCCAATGGCAACAAGATCTCCGACCTGTGGGAGAACTCGTTCTTTGGAAAGATCCTCTCGGGCACCGAGGCCGAACCCGGGGTCGATACCGACGAGGACGGGTTCTCGAACTTCGCGGAGTTCCAGGCGGGGACCAACCCCAAGGATCCGGCTTCCGGTCTCCGACTCAACCTTCCATCCGGCGGTGTGAATGCGCCGATCCGGGTCTCCTGGCCCAGCGAGGCGCGTCGAGAATACCTGCTCGAGATCAGTGACGATTTGCAGCGCTGGAATATCGCGAGCGACGCCCGCATCGGAACCGGCGGCCTGCTGACCAACACTATCCCCGCCCTGCTGGGACAGGGGCGCTACTACTTCCGGGTCCGCGTCCAGCCCTGAGGCCATTCAGAAACGACAAGGCCCGATCCCGCAATTGCAGGATCGGGCCGGAATGGATCGGCCACGAGCAGCCGAAAAGTCCTTCAGTGTTTCTTGGGCTGAGCGGCTTCCCAAGTAGCACGGTCCACCTTACGGGCCGCGTGGGTGAAGACGAAGACCCCCTTCTTGTTGCCCACCAAGATGTCCGGAAGGCCGTCGCGGTTGTAGTCCACCGCCTTCACCTCGGTGCCCACCCCGGAGGCGTCGTCGATGAGGTGAGGCACGAAGTCCACCGATCGGTCGGCCCCTCGTTGCAGTTGGAACCAATAAAGCACCGGAGCGGCACCAGAGTCGGCATCGCCCGTCGGCCCATGCGCCCAGAAGCGCTTGCCCGTCACGATATCCTTGAGTCCATCGCCATCGATGTCCACCAGGTCGATCCCATGGAGTTGGCTGAACTTCACGCCATAGGCGTTCTCAGAGATCTCCTTGTTCATGATGATGTGCTCCTTGAAGCGGATCTCGGATCCGACCTTCGACTGCTCATACCAGGCCAATCCGTACCCGTGGGCCGCGAGGCTGGTGATCACATCATTCAGCCCATCGCCATTGACGTCATAGGCATACATCTGCGCGCCACCCAAGCCGAAGGAGACGGGGTGGTGCTGCCACTCCGGATCACCCGTCAACGAGGCGGGCTGCTCCCACCAACCGTCTTTTTCGAGCAGGTCCATGCGGCCGTCGCCATTGACGTCACCCACACCGAGACCATGGGTGAAGCGGTGGTACTTCTTGTCGGGTGAGAGCGGGTGCCAGGTGAACGGGGCCGTGGGATTTTTGGGGTTCGGAGAAGCGTACCCATAGCGCCCCTTGCTGGAGCAGACGATCTCCGGGTGACCGTCGCCGGTGATGTCCACCCAGCGGGGGGACTCGTTGTCGGTGACATCCAGCGCCACGTGCCGCTTCCAGTGGGTGGTGACACCCTTGCCCGGGTTTTCGAACCACCAGGAATTCTCGCCGGGGAAACCCAAGATCAGGATGTCGGTCCAACCGTCGCCGTTGAAGTCCCCGGAATGAGCGAAGAAGTTGGCGCTGTATTCGTTCTCATTGCCCAACCCGCCCTTGTAGCCGCGGAAGGTCACCTCGGCCCCGTTGCGCTTGCTCTTGGAGACGCGGTCGGCCGGCGCGTATTCGTGGCGCACTTTGAACGTGGGGCCTTCATACCAGAACGGGCCGGAGATCACATCGGCCACACCGTCCCGATTGATGTCCCCAAAAGACGCACCTTCGGCCCAGAATTCATTGCTCAGTTCCTGCTTTGAAAACGAATGAAGCCTCGGCGTAGCGGTGCCGGAATGCAGATAGGCGCACCCCGTCGAAAGCAGGCCTGCGGCAGCGGTGGCCAGCAGGAGGCGGACGGAGTCAGGAGAGAAGCGGAGGTGCATGAGGTTCTTGTCGCGGCCGACTGACCGCAGGTCAAGGCACGAATCCCCGATCCAAAATCCAGAGCCCTCCAAGACAAAAATGGTTCACGCACCCACCCTCCGGCCGATAGCCTCAACCTCATGGCCGAGCAACCATCCCATTCGGGAGCACGCACCTACCGCGGAATCGCGGTTTCGGATGGCGTGTCTCATGCCCGCATCTTGCGGGTGGGCCAGGCCCGACGTCAGGTCTCGCGGGAGAAGATCGCGCCCGAGGCGGTCGAGAGCGAGATTGAGCGCCTCAATCGGGCTCTTCTGGGCACCCGGCATGACATCCAGAAGGTGCGAGATCAGGTTTCTGCAGCCATGGGAGCGAGCGAGGCCGGACTCTTCGAAGCGCACCTCTTGGTGCTGGAAGACTCCACCTTGCTCAACGAGGTCTTGCGCAAGATCCGCACCGAGCTCAGTTGTTCCGAGGCTGCCTTCCACGACGTGTTTGAAAAGTACGTCTCGGTGCTGGGTTCGGTGGATGACGCTTACCTGCGCGAGCGGGCCGCCGATTTGCGCGACGTAGCCGGCCGGGTGCTGGATCACCTCTCGGGCGCGGTCCAAGAGCACGACCTCGAGCAACTCTCCGAGCCCTGCATTCTGGTGGCCCACGATCTCGCCCCCAGCGTGACGGCCCTGTTGGATCGGAAGCATGTGCTGGGCTTCGCCACCGAGGCCGGAGGCAAGACCAGCCACACCGCCATCATGGCCCGGAAGATGGGCATCCCAGCGGTGGTCGGACTTGGTCCGCTGCTCGACTCCATCCAGGACGGTGAGTATGCGCTGCTGGATGGCCACGGAGGCGTGCTCACGATCAACCCGACCGATCAGACGCTCTTCGAGTACGGGCAACTCAAGCAGCGCCGTGCGCTCTTCGAGGAAAAACTCGCCCTGCTGCGCGAACAACCGGCGGTCACTCTCGACGGGCATCCCATCATTCTCGCGGCCAATATCGAAGGGCCCGAAGACATGGCCTCGGTCCAGGCCAGCGGAGCCAATGGCATCGGCCTGTTCCGGACGGAATTTCTCTTCCTCAACCGCAGCACACCGCCGACCGAAGAAGAGCAATTCGAAGCGTACCGCGCGGTGGCCTCCCAGACCCGCCCGGGCCAAGCCGCCATCATCCGCACCTTGGACCTCGGCGGAGATAAAATGCCCGGAGACCTCCAGCGCGAGGGCGAGCCCAACCCGTTTTTGGGCTGGCGAGCCATCCGCATCAGTCTGGACTGCCCGGAGATATTCCGAGGCCAACTCCGGGCCATCCTACGGGCCGGGTGCCACGGTAAGGTGCGCATCCTTCTGCCCATGGTGTCGGCCCTGGAAGAGTTGCGGGCAACCCAAGCCATCCTGGCTTCCTGCAAAGAAGAACTGCGGGCCGAAGGAATCCCTTTCTGCGATTCGGTGCCCGTCGGCGTGATGATCGAAATCCCCTCAGCGGCGCTGATCGCTGAAGATCTGGCGCGCGAATCCGATTTCCTCAGCATCGGCACCAACGATCTCACCGGTTACACGCTGGCGGTGGATCGGCTCAACGAACGTGTGGCCCGACTCTATCAACCCACTCACCCGGCGGTGGTGCGCCTCATCCACATGACGGTGCAGGCGGCCAACCGGTACGGACGTCCGGTCGGAGTTTGCGGTGAAATGGCCGGCGAACCTGCTCTGGTCCCGCTCTTGGTGGGGCTGGGAGTGCATGAGCTGAGCGTCACGCCCGCACTGATTCCAGCCGTGAAATTCCTCCTGCGCCGCCTGCGGCTTTCCGAAGCCCAGGAGATCGCCCAGTTCGCATTGGGCTGCAGTGCTGGCTTGGAGATTCATCAACGCAGTCGTGAAATCGCACAGGCTGCCGCACCGAACCTCTTTGGGGGGCAGTGAGCCCGGAACCGGAGTTGGGCTCAGGCCCGGTGTGAATCAAGAACCGGCGCGGGAGTGCAGTGCGCACCGCAAGGCCGGGCGGGCAATCAGGACCCACTGCCACAGAGGGACCATGAGGAACCACTTTCGGGCATCATGGAACCCCGGGAGGAAAAGAAACGCGTAGCCGTGAGCCAACAGGCCCAACCCGGCGGCCGCAGAGGTGAACCACGCCAATCGACGCAACGCCGGTGAGTGACGCCCTCGCCATCCGGCCACCAGCACCAAGAAAAACGGCAGGATACCCCAGGGCAAGAGGAGTCCATAAATCGGGGATCCCGAGCGACCTGGCTCGGAGATCAATGTCGTAAAAATCCCCGCGGGCAGCCCGCCAGCGAGCGCCGCGCACAGCACAAAGATGAAATCCGGGGGCAACTGATGTTCTTCAGCCCGTCCCATGTCGGTATTACTGGGGGCTGCCAGTTCAGTTTCCCGATCGCTCATAGCACAGGCTGCTCTGCAATGCTCTCTGGAGCAA
>CANHYD010000218.1 GCA_947464705.1 Verrucomicrobiota bacterium
AGAGGCGCTTGACCCGTTCTACCTCGGCCTTCATGTCCGGGCTGGTTTCTTTCATCACCCCCCAAATGCGGGTCAGGTCGGCGGCCAGGCTGGGGTCCTTGAGCGAGCGCAATTGGCGGACGAGGTCCGCAGTCAGGGCGGCCTTCGGAACCGCACCGCTACGAACGGCTTCCACCAGGGGTCGGGCGTAAGTGGACCGGGAGGCCAAGGTATTCAGGGCGTCCCGCTGTTCGGTGGCATTGAACTTTGAAAATCCTGCCAAGAGCACTGAAGGGGTCTTAGCGTCGTCGAATCCGGCCAGGCCGCGCAGCGCGGTGGCCCGGATGCCGGGTTCGCTGGTGAGCTTTTGGAGTAGGGGCACCAGGGTCGCATCGCGGGTTCGAAGCAGGGTTTCCAAAGCGGCGGTCCGGTCCGCGGAGGCGGCGTTGGCGTCGGAGGCGATGGCACGCAGGGAATCCAAAGCCCGGGCGCTTCCGAAGACGGTGCCCAGATTGCGGGCCAATCGCTGGGTCTCTGCGTCGGGTGACGCGGCCAGTGTGGACTCCAGCGCGTTCCAACCGACCGGAGCGGCCACTCCGTTGCGTCCGCGCAGGGCGGCCTCCATGCCCCGCAACACATCCAATCGGAGGGCGATGTCGGGCGTGCTTGCCGCCAAGGCCGTCAGACGATCAAGAGGGCCCTCGGCCCAGAGGACGGAAGAGAAGAGGCTCAAGGCCAGCGTCCAGAGACACCCGCTCCGAAACCATTGCGTGGATTTCACGCGGGGAAGGCTACGCAGCAGCCGGAGAGCAGCAAGCTGTCGTTGACCTCAAACAGGGGCTGGAGTCAGGGCGGTGGGCTTGGATGGATCCGCCGGAGGGGGAAATACTCATTGCACCTTCCAACCGTGCTGTGGCTAAGTTTCGCGCCTTTCCGGGAAAAAATTTCGGAAATGGTGGGTTCTGCGACGTTGGGATATTCATGAAGCGCTGGCGCATGCAAGTCTTGTACTCAGGTCGGGTACAAGGCGTGGGTTTTCGCTACCAGACGAAACGGCAGGCGACGGGCTTCGAGGTATCGGGAACGGTGCGGAACTTGCTGGACGGACGAGTTGAACTGGTCGCCGAGGGCGAGCGGTCCGAGTTGGAGGAGTTTCGGAAGGCGATCCGTGAGTGCGGGTTGGGTCCGATGATTCGTAACGAGGACGTGACATGGGTCGAGGCCACGGGAGGTTTCCGGGGTTTCGAGATCGTGCGGTAAACGAGAATGAGGTACGCCATCATAGCTGACATCCACGGGAACCTAGAAGGTCTCCAGCGGGTGCTCGCCGACATCCAGGAACAGAAGTGTACCCATGTCGTGTGTCTGGGGGATGTCGTCGGATATGGCGCCAACCCCAAGGAGTGCCTCGACATCGTGCGCGGGATGAACATCCCCACGGTCAAGGGTAACCACGACGAATACATCGGCCTCGATGAGGACCCTGAGGGGTTCAATGATGCCGCGGCCGAGGCGGTCGCTTGGAGTCGAGCCCAATTGACGGCCGACGACCGCAAGTGGTTGCGCGACCTGAAGTATTTTCGCCTGGTGGCCAATTTCTCCATCGTCCACGCCACCCTCGACGGTCCGCAGCGCTGGGGCTACGTGTTTGAGAAGCTGGAGGCCGCCGCGAGCTTCACCTACCAGAACACCCAGTTGTGCTTCTTCGGTCACACCCACGTGCCGGTGGCCTTCATCCGCGATACTGGGGTGCGGGGGGGGCAGTATTCGAAGCTGAAGATCGAGCCGGGTCGTAAGTATTTCATCAACGTGGGCAGCGTCGGTCAGCCACGGGACGGCGACCCTCGGGCGGCCTACGTGGTGTACGATTTTCCGACCCAGACCGTGGAGTTGCGTCGCCTCGAATACGACATTCCGACGACCCAGAAGAAGATTCTGGCTGCGGGTCTGCCGCCTCGATTGGCCGAGCGTCTGGCGACCGGTCGCTGAGGGGGCGCAAACGCCCCGCTTGCCGCGGAGAGGGCTTCGGTCCATAGGCCGGGCCAAGGGTCGACCCAAGATTTGGGATCGGCGCTGATGCTGGGGTGCCCATTGGCAGGTTTTTTTCGGCTTTGCCGTGCGTTCGCGCCCTCGGGCTTCCATGCTCCTGTGACGATCCCTCCGCCCGTGAAGATTCTCATCCTCAAGCCTAGCTCCCTCGGAGACGTGATCCACGCGCTCCCCGTGCTGCGACTCCTGCGGCTCGAGTTTCCGCAGGCCCAGATCGATTGGTGGATTCTCCGAGGCCTGATGCCCCTCCTGGACGGAGACCCGGACTTGCGTCGTCTGGTTCCCTTCGACCGGAAAGATTGGGCCAAGCCGCGTCACTGGCCGTCGGTGTTCCGCCTGGTGCGACAGCTCCGATCGGAGCGGTACGACTGGATTCTGGATCTCCAAGGCTTGGCCCGCTCGGCGCTGTTCGGTCGGGCTTGTGCCGGCGCTGGTTCCCGGTTCGTCGGGGTGCGGGATTGGCGGGAGTTGGCCCCGGTATTCCACAGTGAGTCCGTGCCCCGTCCGTCGCCACGCGCCCATGCGGTGGACTGGCAGCGAGCCCTGCTGACGCATCTGAAGGTGCCGTTGCGGACCGGGTGGGAATGGATTCCGCGTCGGATCGCGGCCGCCGAGCAGTTGGGTCGGGAATTTCCGGAGTTGTCGCAGGGCCGCTGGATTGGCCTTCAACCAGGGGCCCGCTGGGACAACAAGCGTTGGCCGTTGCCCCGGTTTGTCGAGTTGGTGGGGCTGTTGTCGCGGTCGCACCCCGGGCACCGGATCGCGATTTTCGGGGGGGCGGAAGACCGGCCTCTTGGGCAGGCGGTGGCCCTGGCCGATCCTGCCCGGTGCCTGGATCTGACAGGCCGGGTCTCGCTGCCCGGGATGATCGAGGCGCTGCGGTGTGTGGACCTGTTGGTGACCAACGACACCGGCCCGATGCATGTGGCCGCAGCCCTGGGCAAACCGGTGGTGGCCTTGTTCGGTCCGACCGATCCGGCCCAGACGGGGCCCTACGGTCAGGTGGAGTCGGCGCTCCGGGCTCCACAGCTGCCGCCGTGTGCGCCGTGCCTGAAGCCGGTCTGCCGCCACTCGGAACCGTTGGCGTGCCTCAACGGGATCACCCCGGCCCAGGTCGTTGCGGCTGTCTCGGCTCGGTGTGTTCGACCGTGAGGGGTTCGTCGGGGCACTCGGGCGTGGCCCGGGAATGGGCGGACATGCCCGGGGGAATTGAAGAGCCTCCGGAGCCTCACTCCGACAGTGCGGCGTCCCAGTCTTTCCACACCGGTTCGTAGCCCAGACGGCGGATCACTCCGGCCACTTCCGAGGGAGAACGGTCGTCGGCGATGTCGAACTGGCCGGTGGCGTTGGTGGCGCGTCCTTGTGCGGCCGCGCGTTCCGGAGAATCCGGGGCCAGCGCCTCAATGCGGCCGCGCACGGTGTGATGGATGGCGTCCTTGCCGGCGCCGGTGTAGCCGCCAGGTTCGGTGTGGCTGCCCGCGCTGGCGTGGGTGATGCCCAGGGGCAGGAGCCCGTCGCGCAACGGGGCCGGTTCACGGGTGGAGAGCACGAGGCCGACATCAGGCAGGAAGAGTCGCAGTGCGGTGATCACCTGGACGAGGTCCCGGTCATGGAATCCGGTCAGGGGTTGGAATTCACCGGCGCAGGGACGCAGTCGTGGCAGGGAGACGGTGACCTGGGCTTTCCAGCAGTGCTTGAGCAGCCAAGCTGCGTGGGCCGCTACGGAGATCGCTTCTTGGCGCCAGTCGGCTAGGCCGTAGAGGGCGCCGATGCCCAGGCGGCGGAACCCAGCCTCGTAGGCCCGTTCGGGGGTGGCCAGTCGCCAGTCGAAATCGCGTTTGGGGCCCAGGGTATGCATCCGGCTATAGACCTCGCGGTCGTAGGTTTCCTGATACACCACCAACCCCTCGGCTCCAGCCTGGACTAGGGGTCGGTATTCGGCGGTTTCCATGGGGCCGACTTCGAGCGACAGGGAAGGGATGAACGCGTGAAGTGCCTGGACGCAGTCGGCCATGTAGCCGTTGGAGACGAACTTGGGGTGTTCACCGGCCACCAGCAGGATGTTGCGGAAGCCTTGTTCGGCGAGGGCGCGGGCTTCGCGTTCGACTTCCTGCCGGGCCAGCGTGACTCGAAGGATGGGGTTGTCTCGGGAGAAGCCGCAGTAGGCGCAGTTGTTGATGCACTCGTTGCTGAGGTACAGCGGGGCGAAGAGGCGGATCGTCTTGCCGAAGCGTTGGCGGGTGAGGGCCTGGGACCGGCGGCAAAGCTCCTCGAGTCGGGTCGAGGCGGCGGGTGAGAGCAGGGTGGCAAAATCGGCGAGGGACGAGGGCCCACGCCGGAGTACGGCGTCGACGGGCTCGGTGTTCGATGACCGGGCCTGACTCATCAAGCCCTCCAGGGGCAAGGCACGGAAGGCCTCGACGAAACTCATGTCGCCCGACCATAGCCGGGGAGGCTCCACAGGCAAGGCGCTCCGCGGAATCGGTCCTGCGCTCGCAGCCTTCGGCCATTTTTGGATTGCCGGGCCAGGAGGCCCGCGGTTCTGGTAGGGACGGTGTCTCACCGTCCGTTCCCTGGGCTGTCGGGTGAGGTGGGGATGGCCCGAGAGACTCGGGCCCTACCGGGGGGTGGCAGCGGCCTGGGGCCGCTGGTGGAGATTCGGGCCAGGAGGCCCGCGGGTTCCGGTAGGGACGGTGTCTCACCGTCCGTTCCCTGGGCGGCCGGGCGAGGCGGGGATGGCCCGAGAGACTCGGGCCCTA
>CANHYD010000219.1 GCA_947464705.1 Verrucomicrobiota bacterium
CAACAACACCAGCTCGCCGTTCTCGGCCATCAGCAGGTAGAGCTCACCGACCAGCAACCCCTGCCCATGTCCGTGCCGTCCCTCCTTCCAACGCTGCGAACCGTCCTTCGCGTCCAGACAGGCCAGGATTCCGTCGTCCAAGCCGTAAATGAATCCATCCCGAAACACGGGATTGGAAAACTTGGCCTTCAATCGCTTGGAGGTCCAAATCGATCGGACCTCGAGTGAGCCCTTGGCCGCCGGGGACAGTTCCAGCAATTCACTTCCCACCCCATAGCCGGCGCTCAAGAACACCGAATTGGAGGAGACCCGCACCGGGTTGGCCACCAGCGGGAACTGGACACCGAAGGGTCGGCTCCACAACACCCGGGCGCTCGTCGGGTCGTGGGCGCTGATTTCCCGGTGATTGAACTGGAGGATTTGAGGCACCCCGGCCAATTCGGTCAGGTAGGGCGAGCTGTATTCGGCCGAGGAGGAGCCGCCGGAGGCGATGAGTTGTCCGGACTGAAGATTCCACAGAAGCAGCGAGCGTCCGTCGCGGCCTCCAGCGCTGACCACGACCCGGTTGGAGATCACCAATGGTGACCCCGAAAGTCCCCACTCGGGCATTCCCGCCTGGGCGAATTCTAGGATGTTGGTTCCCCAAAGCCGTTGGCCTGTGGCCAGGTCCAAGACTTGAAGCCAACCCCGAGCTCCGAGGGTGATGACACGCCCGTCCGTGATGGTCGGCGAACTGCGGGGGCCTTCTCCAGCAATCGGGGTGAAATAACGGCCCGAATTGGTCGTTTTCCAAATGACGTTACCGATAATCAAATCTCGACAAACAACGAGTTCGTCATCTCCGGACTGTTCTTGAGTGACCGCCCGATTGCCCACCACCGAGAAACCCGACCAAGCCCCTCCCACAGGTTGTCGCCACAAGAGTTGGGGTGGGTGCGCGGTCCAATTGGTGTGCAATGAAACGGCGTTAATGATACCGTTTCGGTTTTCACCGAGAAATTGTGGGTAATCTCCGGGAAATCGTGAGCCCGGAGACTGAGATGAGGCTGGCGGAGAAACGGCGGCAGAAGCTCCGGGCGTTGGGGTGGAGCCCCTCGGCGCAGCAGCGGTTCGCGCCCAGCGAGTCTCCACGATCGGGATCAGGTCTCCAGTCACCCCGCGAATGCGGAGGGTCAGGCGGGCCATTCCTGCCAGGAGTGCGATTGCGGCAATTCCGGCCAACCGCAAAGTCCAACGAGCCCGCGACAGGAAAAGCCACCACAATACCCCCAGGCCCAGTGCCCCGCCCGCGATGCCTAGGCAAATCAGATTGCGACGCTGGAAAGGGAACTCGCTCCAGGACTGTACCCCTCCCATGGCCAAGACCATCAGGCCCAGGATCACTCCCGCAGGCCACCAACGGATGCCCACCGGGCGTGGTGGGGTTGTGGGCAGTGGAGATTCGGACGACATGGAAGGAGTCTTCCCGCCAATTCGGTCTCGGCAAGCCTTGGGGAAACCTTTTGATCTAGCAGGCTGCAGATCGTTTCATTGCTGCCGATTTGCCCAAAAGCAAAGCAAAAGCAAGTTCGGTTAAGAGTTCCTAATTGACGGGCCAGTCGGCTTCGATCTTGATTTTAAGTTTTTTGAATCAAGAATTGCATCCGAATCGGCGACCTTTTTGACGCCGTGTCAGCACCCTCGGCGTCATCAACCCCACCACCTGGTAAGGGTCCCTGCGCCGTTGGATTTTCTAAAAAACTGCCCTCGCGAGTCGGATTTATGATGAATCCACTCCGGTGAATGGTTACAAAACTCCCAGACCCCTGAACCCCATGAAAACGAGATCTCTCAACTTCGGGCGGAAGGCATTCACGCTCATCGAATTGCTGGTGGTGATCGCCATCATCGCGATCTTGGCGGGCATGCTTCTCCCCGCATTGGCCAAGGCCAAGTCCAAGGCCACCGGCATCAAGTGCATGAGCAACCTCAAGCAGATGCAGTTGGCCTGGTTGATGTATCCCATCGACAATCAAGACCGCATCGTCCCCAATTACTTGGGCACCACCAACGCTTGGATCGGTGGCAGCGTCTCCAGCATGCCCGGGGCGACCAATGAACTGGACATCCGCAACGGTCGGTTGTTCCCCTACAACACGAGCACCGAAATTTACAAATGCCCCTCGGATCTGACGGGCCTGAAGGTGAATGGACGCAACTTGATCCGTGCGCGCAGCTATTCGATCAATGGCCAGATGGGTGGCGATCCGGCCATCACTTTTGTTAATCCGGGCGCGCCGCCCAAGGCCAAATTGGACCAGATCAATCAACCGAGTCCGTCGGGTGCCATGGTGTTTGTGGATGAAAACGCCGACAGCATCGATGACGGTTACTTTGCCGTTCAGGCGGCTCCTCCGCGTTGGACTTGGCAGAACACGGCGGCCAGCCGTCACGGCAATGGTGGCGTGCTTTCCTTTGCCGATGGTCACTCCGACTTGTGGCGGTGGATCGAGCCCGATACCCAGAAGCTCAAAGGGCTTGATAAACCAGCCAGGGCCGGAAATCGGGATTTGGCCAAGTTTCACCGAGCCACCTACGAGCCGTGATTTTGCTCTGAATCTCCCCATTAATTTAAAAGTTAACGTTAACTATTTTATTTCATGCGATTTGGTATCAATACCTTCTTGTTCACCTCACCGTTCACCACCGAGTCGGTGAAGCTGTTCCCCAAGTTCAAGAAGTGGGGTTTTGACACGTTGGAACTCCCGGTTGAGGCCCCGGAACACATCGATCCGGTCAAGGTCAAGGCCGCGGCCGACAAGCATGGTTTGGCCATTGGCAGCATTTGTGCGTGCATGGGGCCGGGCCGCGATTTCCGGGGCACCCCCGAAGAACAGGCCACGGCGACGACCTACGTGCGAACCCTGATCGATCAGGCGGTGGTTTTGGGCTGTCCGTCCATCATCGGGCCCATTTACTCCGTGGTGGGTCGCATCGGCTCTCACACCGACGTCGAAAAGAAGGAGCATTTCGCCCTGGTGGTGAAGAATCTCAAGCCCCTGGCCAAATACGCAGAATCCAAGGGGGTGACGCTCTGCATCGAGCCGCTCAACCGCTTTGAGACCGATTTCCTGAACACCTGCGATCAGGGGCTCAAACTCATCAAGGCCATCGGTTCTAAGGCCGTCAAACTGCACCTCGATACCTTCCACATGAACATCGAGGAGAAGAATCAAGCGGTCGCCATCAAGAAGGCCGGTCCTCTATTGGCCCATTTCCATGCGTGCGGCACCGACCGCGGCACTCCGGGCAACGATTCACTGGATTGGAAGCCCATTGTGGCAGCCCTCAAGTCGATCAAGTATTCCGGAGATGTGGTCATCGAGAGCTTCACCACCGACGTGAAGGTGATCGCTCGTGCTGCCGCCATTTGGCGACGCATGGAACCCACCCGCGATGAGATCGCGGTCCAAGGTCTCAAAAATCTCCACCAGTTCTTCGGTCGCAAGAAGAAGTAACGGCCCCCTCGGAGACAGCCTCTCAAATTTGCAACCCTCGGGATCGATGGAAATCGATCGGTCCCGAGGGTTTTTTCGTGAAAGCGAGTGCTGGAATGCCCGAAGTGGATCGACTGGGACCGAGCCGGAAGCCCGTGTCGGGGCAGCTCCGCGGCTTAATTCCGACGTGCCCCTCGGCATGCACTGAACCTGGAGAGCCGGGGCTGTTCGAAAGAATGCTCGGGCGAGAGAACATGCTCAAGGCTCTCAGGGCCGTGGAGGTCAACCGAGGTGCCGCAGGACTCGACGGCATGGAGGTTGGTCAACTCCGTGGATGCCTGAAGGAGCATTGGGTAGGCATCAAAGAGCGACTCCTGACTGGAGGATATGAACCCCGGCCTGTGCGGCGGGTTGATATTCCGAAGCCGGGTGGAGGAACACGCATGCTGGGATCCCGACGGTCTTGGACCGACTGATCCAGCAGGCGATACATCAAATACTCAGCCCGATCTGGGAGGGCGAGTTCTCGGAGCACAGCTACGGGTTTCGGCCCGGACGCAGTGCTGCCCACAGCCTACTTCCGAAAACTGGGTCTTACCTCACTGATGGAGAAGGTCCACTGGCTCACTCTGAAGCGCTCGCTTCGGTCTTCATAAACCGCCGGATACGGAACCGTTCGTCCGGTGGTGTGGGAGCACGGCGGGGATGAAAACAACCTCGCCTCCTACCCGATGCTCAGCGCCGTATGTCTGCTGCATCGACTGGGTGTCGCTACCGAGAAAAGCGCCCCATCTTGTCGCCGCTGAGAATTTTAAAACGACTGGACAAAATTTTAAAAAATCGATTTTGTTAACGTGACACGGCACTCAATGTCCTTTTTTTCCCCTGTCAAGGTTCTCCGCAGAAGCTGCGGTCCCGCGCCGCTGAGTTGGTGGGCTCTGGGGCTAGGGTTGGCCTTGGTCACCGGAGAGAGTGGGTCGGGCGTTTGGGGGCTTTTTGCAGCAGATCCTCCTCCGGCTTCAGGTCAAACTGGTTCATTATTCGCTGCGGTGTCCTATCAGGGTCGCTTGGGCGATGGCGGGACTCCGGCCAATGGGTCCTACGATTTCCAGTTCTTGTTGAAGGATGCGGCCACTGCAGGGGTCACCGTTGGCGGAGTAATCCGGCAGACGCTGAGCGTTCAGGGGGGCGTGTTTTCGACCTCGTTGCCGCTGGATCCAACCTCATTCCCCGGGGCCGACCGGTGGATCGAGGTGCGCGTCCGGCCCACTCCGGCCGAGGGTTCGGCGGTGCCTGAAGAAACGGCGC
>CANHYD010000220.1 GCA_947464705.1 Verrucomicrobiota bacterium
GAAGAAACCACCTTCGGCAACAAACGCTACACCCAAGACCACGGTGAAGCGCTCTACCGCCGGAGCCTCTATGTGTTCTGGCGGCGCATCATCGGCCCGACCCTTTTCTTCGATGTGGCCAACCGCCAGACCTGCACCGTCAAAACGCCCCGAACCAATGTCCCCCTGCAGGCCCTGCTAACGCTCAACGACACCGGGTATGTGGAAGCGGCCCGCGTCTTGGCCCAGCAGGTCTTGGTGGGCGATTCCCGCGACCCCGAACGTCTGGCTCAAATCTTTCAGAGAGTCCTCGGGCGACGCCCACGCCCTGCCGAAAGCCAAATCCTCCTTGAGGGTCTCCAACGCCACCGAGCCACCTACGCGCGCCAACCCGAACTCGCGGCCCAATGGATCCGCACCGGCGAACACCCCACCCCCGCCGGCCTGAACCCTGTGGAACTGGCCGCCTGGACGGTCACTACCAGCACGGTGCTGAACCTCGATGAAGCCCTGACCAAGGAATGAACCCGTTGATGCCCAACCACGAATTTCTGCTCCGGGAAACCCGACGCCAATTCCTCGGCCGCTCGGGCACGGGCCTGGGCCTGGCCGCCCTGAGCCAACTGCTCGGATCGGGCCGGTCCATGGCGGCAACCCCGGCTCCCACGACGCCTCCGCCGGCCCGCCCGCACCATCCGGCCCGCGCCAAGCACGCCATTTATCTGTTCCAGAATGGCGCGCCCACCCATGTCGATCTCTTCGACTTCAAGCCCGAGCTGCAAAAGCGCCACGGAAAACCGCTGCCCGATTCGTACATCAGCGGCCAACGCTTCAGCACCATGACGGGCAAGGCCGACGGCAAGTTGATGCTCGCACCGGTGGAGCCGTTCCGCCGGCACGGGCAAAGCGGTGCCTGGGTGAGTGATTTCCTGCCCCACACCGGCCGGATCGCCGACGAACTGTGCTTCGTCAAAAGCATGCACACCGACGCCGTGAACCATGCCCCGGCCATTTCATTGATGCTCAGCGGCGCTCAGATTCCCGGACGCCCCACCCTGGGAGCCTGGTTGACTTACGGACTGGGTAGCGAAACGGAAAACCTGCCCGCCTTTGCCGTGATGACTTCGGTGAGCAAAGGGACCAGCTGTGGTCAGATATTCTACGATTTCTACTGGGGGTCTGGGTTTCTGCCCTCCCGCTATCAAGGGGTGAAATTCCGGGGCGGCAACGAACCCGTGCTCTACTTGAGCAATCCGGCCGGTTTACCCGAAGTCACCCGGCGTTCCATGCTCAATGATCTGGGTGCGTTGAACCAACTCAAGTTCGAGGCCCATGGCGACCCGGAGATCGCCACGCGCATCGCCCAATACGAAATGGCCTTCCGCATGCAGACGAGCGTGCCGGAACTGGCTGATTTGTCGAAGGAACCAGAGTCGGTCTTGGCCCTCTACGGACCGAGCGTCCGGGAACCCGGAACCTTCGCCTACAATTGCCTCATGGCCCGGCGGCTCATCGAGCGGGGCGTGCGCTGTGTGCAGGTGATGCACGCCGGTTGGGACCAGCACAACAGCCTGACCACCGAGCTTTACACGCAATGCCGCGATACTGATCAACCCTCCGCCGGACTGGTCATCGATCTCAAGCAACGGGGACTACTCGACGAAACCCTGGTCGTCTGGGGCGGAGAATTCGGCCGAACACCCTTCATCCAGGGCAACCTCGACGACCGCAAACGCTGGGGCCGTGACCATCACCCCTACGCCTTCACTTCTTGGATGGCCGGTGGGGGCGTGCGCCCTGGTTTGTCCTACGGCGAAACCGACGAACTGGGCATGAATGCGGTGCACAATCCGGTTCATGTGCACGATTTTCAGGCCACCCTGCTGCATCAAATGGGCATCCATCATGAGCGGCTGACGTACCGATTCCAGGGGCGCGACTTCCGACTCACCGATGTCCACGGCAAAGTGATTCGCGAGATCCTCCAGAATTCCTGACAGGCCTGTCCTGTCTGACTCAATCTCCGAAGGTGATCACGCCCTTGGCCAAGCGGCCTGCCAAGAGGTCTTCGAACGCGTCGGCCAACTGTTCGAGCCGGTAGGTGCGGGTGACCAATTCGTCGAGCAGCAACTGCCCAGAGGCATGCAGCTCGAAGATCCGCGGGAAATCGCGACTGGGAAGGCAGCCCCCGTAGAGCGGCGTCACATAGGTTTTGTCCCACATGAAGAGCGGCATGGGCACGGTGACCGGGTCGTTGATGCCACTGACTTGCAAGGCCATGCCGCCATCACGGATGAGTTTCAGTGGCGCAAAGGCCAGCCTCGGGACCGAAGTGGCTTCGAACGCATAGTCGGCCCCGGCCCCGCCGCACCGACGGCGCACTTCGGCCGCCGCCGCATCGAGTTCGCGATCGGCCGGATCCACTTGGATCACCTCGGTGGCCCCAAACCGCCGCGCCCGATCCAAAGGGGCCGCCTGGAGGTCCAGAGCAATGATCCGGGAGGCCCCGGCGATACGCGCACCCTGAATCACATTCAGCCCGACCCCTCCGCAACCAATGACCGCCACCGAGCTCCCTGGAGCCACGCGCGCAACAGTCACCGCCGATCCGAAGCCCGTCATTACCCCGCATCCGACGATGCAGGCCGATTCGAAGGAAACCTGGGTCTCGAGTCGAGTGACCGCCGCCTGACGCACCAGGGCCAACCCGCACAAGGTGCCGAGATTGAAGGATCGGTCTACAGGCACTCCCCGAAGCTGGGTCCCCGCGGCATGGGCATGGGCCGCGGAGGGCTCCATCACATGAGCCGGCCGGCTGCTGTGGCAATGAACGGCAGCCCCACGATGGCAGGCCGAACAGGTGCCGCAGGGAATGACCCAATTGAGCACCACCCGATCTCCGGGACTGACACCGGTCACCTCCGGCCCGACCTCCAGGACCACACCGGCTCCCTCATGACCCATGACCAGCGGTCGTTTCCAGCCCAAGGAAGCGTGGTCTGTATGGCAAAGACCCGAGGCGCGGATCTCAACAAGCACCTCGTCCCCCTGAGGCGAGGCCACCTCGATGGATTCGATGGCAAATTGTCCCTGGCCGGAAGCAATCGCCGCGCGGGTTGTTCGAATCATGTCAGAAGGAGTTGAGCGGGCGGCTTGGGGTCAGCGCGAGTGCTGCAACAACCAGTCGAACAAGGCCGGATCATTGTAGGCCTGGGTCCAGGAATCGTGCCCGGCCTCGGGATAGACCGTGTGCTTCACCGACTCATTCCCCGCCTTCTTGAACGCCTCCACCATCCGCTCGCTTTCGGCAGGCACCACGACGTTGTCCTTGCCGCCATGGAAGGCCCAGACGCCCAGCGTCTTGAGAGCCTCGCGTTGCGCCGGAAGCAACGTGCGAATGCGCTCCCCGCCTCCGCAAATGGGAGCCACGGCCGCGAAGCGCTCCGGATGCTTCACTGCCAACTCCCACGTGCCGTAGCCGCCCATGCTCAAGCCTGTGACATAGACACGTCGGCCATCCACCGGAAGACTCGCTTGCAGTTCATCGAGTAGCGCCAGGAGCGTGGTGGAATTCCACACCTCTCCTGGCGGGCACTGCGGCGACGCGAGGATGAAGGGAAACTCCCGACCGGCGCTCACCAGCTTGGGTGGCCCATGCACGGCCACGGCAGTGAGATTGGTCCCGCGCTCGCCGGCTCCATGCAGAAAGAGCACCAGCGGCCAGCGCTTGGAAGGCTCCGCAGCCGCTGCCTTCGGCACATACAGCAGGTAGTTCAGGCGATGCTCGGTGCGAATTTCGCGGCGGAACTCCTGCGCCGTTTGACGCCCGGGCTCTGCTTGCGGCGGCGCAGCCATGACGGCGACGGCCGCGGTGAAAAAAACGGTGCCCAAGAGGTGATTTAACCCACGAGTCATGGGCGAAACGTGCCTCGGAAGAACTGCTGCGAGCAATCCCGATCCCTGTGGTTTGCATTTCGGCGCGCTGTGTCGCCGTGGCTACCGGGGACTTGAGGCCGCAGTGCCCCCTTGAGTCTGCGCCCGCGAATAATAGCGGAACCGGTTCACCCGATAGACATAAGCCAGAATCTCCGCCACCGCGGTGTATAACTGGAGGGGAATATCACCATCTACCTTGCCGTATTTGAAGAGCATCCGGGCCAGCGGTTTGTTCTCCATCACCGGAATTTGCAGCTTTTCGGCCATCTCACGGATACGCAACGCGTTGAAATCCTTGGCCATGGCGATGATCCGAGGCGCTGCCATCGTGTCCCGATCGTAGCGCAGGGCTACGGCGATGTGAGTCGGATTGGCAATGACCACATCGGCGTTGGGAAGATCCTCCAACTGCGCCTTGAAGGATTTGCGGCGCATCCGTCGTTTGCGCATCTCCCCCTTCACATGAGGGTTACCCTCGCTCTGCTTGCCCTCGTCCTTGACCTCTTCCTTGGTCATCATCATGTCGCGCTGCGTCTTCCAGAGCTGATAGGCGTAGTCGATGGCTGCAATCAGGATCAACGCCAAGAGCACCCGACTCCCGATGCGGATCGAGGTCTCGGAGAGGAATGTGCCCACCCGGGAAATATCCACCGGCGCATTGAAGATCGGATCATCGAGCACCGAGCGCACCTGATTCCAAGAGAACCCGCTAATCGCTCCGAGCTTCAGGAGATTTACCGCCGCCGGGAACAACGACTGAAAAGAAAAGATCCGCTTGAATCCCGCCATGGGATTTATGCGCTCCCAATTGAAACTAATGGGGTCGCTCACCATCCGGAAGCGGCTTTGCACCAGGCCCGCCACC
>CANHYD010000221.1 GCA_947464705.1 Verrucomicrobiota bacterium
CCATCGGGTGAACCAAGAAACTCGCGGAAAGGCGTTCACGTTGGGCGGAAGGCTGAACCCATCTCCCAACTTGGCAATCGCCAAGGGCTAACGCGTCGGGTCACTGGGTGTGGTTGAGGCTCAATCCGCCCCCCCGTGAAGCGACACCCACACCGGTCACCATAAAACCAACCAAGACAGTCTCCCACCGAGGGGGCCTTGATGCAGCCATAGACCGCGAACCCGACGTTTCTTACGGTCAAAAAGGGCTCGTGGAGCTGCGGATTCGCTGCCGAATCGGCAAATCTCCCGGCAGATCGGGATTCGGACTCGTTTTGGGACACAGCGCTGGTGGGTTGCGCCGATGTTCTGCCTAATAAAAAACCCCAGGGTTTACTGGGGTTAGTTGTCGAGAGCATTTCGGATTTGATCCGAACTGCATGGGACAGAAGAAATGGTGCCCACGACAGGACTTGAACCTGTACGATGTTACTCACTAGAACCTGAATCTAGCGCGTCTGCCAATTCCGCCACGTGGGCGACACCGGTGACAAACTCCGCGATGACGACCTTGGGAACAAGGCTTTTCTCCAAGTTTTCGCGGACGCTTGTCCTGTTGCCTCAAAACTTTTGACACTCTGGGGATTTGTTGGGTCGTGAAGATGAGGTCGTTGACTCAAAAAAGGTGACACCGACTGGGAGAGGTGACGCCGATGAGCCGGAAGGTAACCGAGGAGAGGTTGCCTCGATTGCGGCCGGGGTCCATGGGGCGCCGTCACGAAGGGGCGCAAGCGGATGATCACCAGTGGGACTCCGAGGTGGTTCAGTTCGGCTCAGTTTTTAGATCACTGCTTGAGGACTGAAACGAGAGCGTTCGGTTGGAGGCAATCCCGATCGCAACAAACTTTGGATCAAGGCGAAACCGGCACCGCAAGCATTTGCCGAATGGGCACACTACCCCGTGGAATGAGGTCAGTTCGATGGGGGCCGTTGAAGGACGGAAAACCTCGATCCAAAAATGGGGAGAACCGAAAATCCCAAAACGAGGGAGTGCGGGTCTTCTAAACCGCACGGGGAGCAGTGGAAGAATCCAACAGTCGTTGACGACTTCTCAGGGAGAAATCTGGCGGAGAGGGAGGGATTCGAACCCCCGGTAGGGATTAGCTACGCACGCTTTCCAGGCGTGTGCCTTAAACCACTCAGCCACCTCTCCGCCTCGAAGGACAGAAACCATGCCCGAGGCGACGGATCCATCGCAATGGATTTTCACACTTTTCCAACAAGTCATTTCTCCGGAACCTTTTATGCGAGGGAGAACGCGACAGCGGGATCGGGCCGGAGCGAGCATTGAAGGCAAACACCCAACCCCCGAGGATCCAACCAAACTCAGCACCAACTCCGTCGGTACGGCTGAAGCGCTTCAGGGAGCCTTGGGAGAAAACCAGCGGAAACGAAATCCCTCGGCATCGGTTCCGCCCGAGATGGCCTGGAGAGTCCAGTACTTGGCGACCGTCTCGAATGGAGGCAGCAGCTTGAAGTTTGCCCAGGATTCCACGGTCTGGACCGTCTCCAAACTGGTCGTCCCGGGCGGCATCACAGCCGCGAGCGACTCGGAAGAGCGCAGGGTTTCCCAAGTAGCCCGGAGTTCGATCTGAGGCTGAGAATATCCAAACATTCCCCGCTGCGTTCCTCCGGCCCCAGCCGCCGCTTCCGCCAGACCCGGCACCCCAGGAATCCCTCGGGCAGCCGCTGCGAGATAGGCATCCATGGCAACGGCATCGCTCGCGATCACCACGTGGTTGGAACTGGTGGTCAATTGGAAGGCATTCTGGCTCCCGCCTTTGGCGTTCACGGTGGCCACCACCACCTTGCGGTCCCCTGCCCCTAGACGCTGAGAGAACTCCAGAGCCCCAGCCTGCATGTGGACCAATGCCTCCAAAGCCTTCCAACCACTCACCAACCGCGCCGGGTTTGGAGACCCAATCATCTGGATACGACCCGGGCTGCTGAGTTGGACCAGGTTCGTTCCCGTCGGAGCCATGGTGAAGGTGATGAAATCATTGCCCAGGGCGCCCATCAGGTCGCGCTGCAGATTGAAGTTGGAATCAAACACCTGCCCGGCCGACTCCACCGTGATACGAGCCAAGTCGGAGAGCTGCGGGGAAATTCGCTTGAGCGATGCCTCCAAGGCTTTCCAACCGCCGGGACCGTCGATCCGCCACCGCTGGAACGAGGCCACTCCCTCGGGAACCCCTTCCAGCAAACCCGCCTCCATCGGCAAGATCTCCATCAACCGGGTCAGGCCGACCCGCTCCGCCGCAGGCACCTCAATGGCCAGCTCCGTGGTCCAACCATTGGTGGTGGACTTCACTCCGCCTCCCAAAGCCTTGATGGAGGTCAGACCGGTAGCCGGAACTACTTTGGACGGATCTGCACCCAACAGTGACAGCATCCCGAAGACACCCTCCAACCGGGGGGACAACCGCTCGTAGAGCGAGGCCACATCGACATACGACCAGACCACGCGATCCTTCAGTGTCGAATTCCACAAACGACCGAACGAAGCCTTGCTGCCCAGACCCGGAGAAGCATTGGTGGCGGTCAGTCGCGGCAGTGCATTCGAGATTGCCGCCCACGACGGCCCCGCTACGAACGCCGAGCCCACCTGGCCGTAGCACAGTTCCCAACGCAGATCCTCGTCCT
Source organism: Verrucomicrobiota bacterium (assembly GCA_947464705.1). Lineage (GTDB taxonomy): Bacteria > Verrucomicrobiota > Verrucomicrobiia > Limisphaerales > UBA9464 > SXXZ01. The sequence goes on from CANHYD010000221.1 coordinate 2,683, forward strand.
CCAAGGCCTCGCCCGGGGCGCTGGGAGACTTGCCAGCCGCCGCAGCGGCCATCTGGAGATCCAGTGTGACCGTGGTGAACCGAAGATCGCCCACCTGCTGCGTCTTGGCGGTGGGAGGAGCATTGGTTCCCACTCGGGCCCGAGCGGCCTCCAACGCCTTGGACAAGGCGGCTGATTCGGTGCGGGTGTCGAGGAGCAGCAGCCAATTCGCACCAGAATCTTCTGAACCCGGCTCCACCGGGAGCGGTGGGAACACGGCCAAGGTCGCCTGTCCACGGGTCAGGTCGAGGAGCTCCCTTAAATCCAACCCGGACTCGCGCTCCAGCACCGTGAGCCACTTCTGACGGAAGGAGTTCTCGAACTGATTCCGGAAGGCGGTCATCGCGGGGTCTTGCCAAAGCCGGCCCGGGTTCGATGCCAGCCATGCCGACTTGGCCACAGAAACCTCAGGGATGCTCAGCACCGCCAGCGTGTTGGTCGGCAAGAGGTCGTGCGACGGCACCAAGTCGGCCAAGCACAAGCCGGCCAGTGTGAAGAAAAGGATCGTCAACCGGAGGCGAAAATTCATCGGATGGCCAAACGTGGCCGAGAGGCCACCGCAGGCAAGTCTGGTCCTTCGACAAAATACCGCCGACACGCTCTCGATATCCGGCCGTTCACGGCGTCGAGCATCGGCTTTCTCTCCAAGGATGGGCAATTCCGGGTGAATTCTGGACATGCAAGATTCAGGGCGATGGCTTGACCCGCGGAGCCCTCATTTTAGCCTTCAATGCCAATGACCTACCATGTGGACGACCTGTTCGACCTGAGCCAGACCACGCACGGCGCGCTGTTCGAGGGAGTCCAATACCCGTGGGACGCCCTCAAACGGCTCGCGGGCTATCTGGCCCAAAACCTGAAGCCCGGTTCTGCCGGTGCCGAGGTCCATGCGGCGGCTCATGTCGGATCTCAGGTGTTCATTGGTGCCGGCACGATCGTGGAGCCGGGGGCGATGATCATCGGCCCGGCCATCATCGGCGCGGGGTGCCGGATTCGGCACGGAGCCTACATCCGCGAAAACGTCATCGTGGGTGATGGCTGCGTGGTGGGCAATTCGGTGGAGTTGAAGCACTGCGTGCTCTTCAACCAATGCCAGGTACCCCACTTCAACTACGTCGGCGATTCGATTCTGGGCCACAAAGCGCATCTCGGCGCAGGGTCCATCCTGTCGAATGTGAAACTCGACAATCAGAACGTCTGGGTAAATTCCGACGGCACCCCCGTGGACACCGGTCTCCGGAAATTTGGCGCGTTGATCGGCGACAAGGCCGAGATCGGGTGCAATGCAGTCCTTAACCCGGGATCGATCATCGGACGCGATTCCATCGTCTATCCCAATGTGTCGTGGCGGGGCATCCTGCCGCGGAACATGATCGCCAAGCACGTGGATCAACCCACCGTGGTCGTGCGACGCCCACGTTCCCACTGACCGAGGCGGAGCCGTCACCGCTTCGCGCCCGAGGGTCAATCGCCCGACACCGGACGCCCGCCCCGCAAACGGAGAACCGAACCCGTCCGGGCGGCCAGTTCCCGATCGTGGGTCACCAGAACCAATGCGGTCCCAGATCGGGCATTCAGTTCAAACAGAAGGTCGGTGATTTTCACGGCCGTGGCCGGGTCGAGATTGCCGGTGGGCTCATCAGCGAACAAGATGCGGGGCTGGTTGATGAAGGCCCGAGCCAACGCCACACGCTGCTGCTCGCCCCCCGACAATTGTGCCGGATAATGATGGAGTCGCTCCGACAATCCGACCCATCCCAGCAACTCGCGAGCGCGTCCCTCTGCCCCGGAAGAGCCCTTCAGTTCGGCGGGAACCAGGACGTTCTCGAGTGCAGTGAAGGTCGGCAGGAGTTGGAAATTCTGGAAAACAAAACCCACATGCTCGTTGCGGACTCGAGCTCGACCATCTTCATCGAGCGTCCCCAGATCGTAGCCCGCCAACCGCACCCCACCGCTCGTCGGGCAGTCCAAGCCCGCGCACAAACCCAAGAGAGTCGTCTTCCCGGAACCGCTGGGGCCGACAATGGCACAGGTCTCGCCCGGCAATAGGCGCAGG
>CANHYD010000222.1 GCA_947464705.1 Verrucomicrobiota bacterium
GGGTTTTCAACGGATGGTGATCGACGGCAAGGTACTACGACTGGAAGAAGGCTTGAGCAGTGTGAAGCCGGGTGCTGGCTGCGTTCAGATCATCGCGGATCGGTTGCGGCTGGAACCCGGACAACGGAATCGGTTTCGCGAGGCCTGTGAGACGGCTTACCGCTACGGTCAGGGGCACCTTTCGGTCTGGAGCCTTCAAGGGGCAGCGGCGGTTTCACCTCAACCGTTCTCTCAGAGGCTCCATTGCGCGGGCTGTGATCTGGACGCCCCCGAGGCCAAGCCGGCCCTGTTTTCCTTCAATCACCCGTTGGGGGCCTGTCCGGCATGCAAGGGATTCGGGCGCATCATTTCCATCGACCCGACTCTGGCCATCCCGGACACCTCCAAATCCATTGAAGGGGGTGTGGTCAAGCCCTGGCAGACCGGCATGGGCATGGAGTGTCAGAACGACATGATGCGCAAGGTTCGCAGCGCGGGCATTCCCACCCGGGTGCCATTCCGAGAGATGTCCGAGGACCAGCAGCGCTGGGTGATGGATGGGGAATCCGACTACGATCCGAAGGATCCCGAGAAGTCGTGGCCGAACAAATGGTATGGGGTGAGGGGTTACTTCCGCTGGCTGGAGAGCAAGGCCTACAAGATGCACGTGCGGGTGCTGCTGTCGCGGTACCGAAGCTATCAAACGTGCTCCGAGTGCCAGGGCCGTCGTCTGCGCCCCGAGGCGTTGGCTTTCCGATGGACTCCGCCAGGCCAATCCCGGTCGCTGGACTTGGCCGGCTTCTACAGTCTGCCGATTCGCGAGGCACTGGGGCTTCTGGAGGTGGCCGCCCAGACCCTGAACCTGTCATCGAAGGATCCCGTCGGGTTGGTCCTCGGTGAGGTGCGGGCCCGGTTGGCTTACCTGGAGTCGGTGGGCCTGGGCTATCTGACAGTCGATCGGACCACCCGCACCCTTAGCGGCGGAGAGACGGCACGGGTCAATCTGACGACCTGCCTGGGCACGCGCTTGGTCAACACCCTCTACGTCCTGGACGAACCGAGTGTGGGTTTGCACCCGCGCGACAGCCAACGGTTGATCCGCGTTCTGAGGACGCTCCGCGATGCCGGCAACACGGTGGTCGTGGTCGAGCATGAGCCTGAGGTGATGCGTGCAGCCGACCAGATCGTAGACATCGGTCCTGGGCAGGGGGCTCAAGGGGGACATGTCCTGTTTCAAGGGTCGCCACAGGCCTTGCAGTCGACTGTGGGTTCGCTGACGGGCGATTACTTGTCCGGGCGCCGCAGTGTCGGGGAGTCTCGTCATCGGCCGGTGCCTTTGCCGCTGATCGGTGTTGCTACAGGCGCTGCGAAGGGTGTTGCGAAAGGCGCTGCTGGCGGCGCGATGCCGGAGTCGGCGCGGGCGAATGTCGCCGTTCTGCGGGAGGCTCTGCCTTCGATCCGATACCCGGCCACGATTCCCACGCTGTCGCTGCGCCATGCGACGGCTCATTGCCTCAAAGACCTCGCTGTTACCCTGCCGCTGGGGCGTCTGGTGGGGATCAGTGGAGTGAGCGGCTCCGGCAAGACCACGTTGATCCGGGAGATCTTGTTGCCCCTGTTGGAGGCACGGCTCAACTCCGGGGATCCAACCGCGGCTCTCGAGGAGGAAGTGGACAGTGAATCCATCGAGGAGGCCCAGGCGGCCTTACAGACGGCGGAGTTGGAGGGCGCTGAACACCTGGGGGCTGTGGTGCTGGTTGACCAGTCTCTTTTGGGTCGCACTCCGAGGTCCAATCCGGCCGTGTACATCGGGGCTTTTGACGATATTCGTGATTTTTATGCCGCCAGTCCGGAGGCGCTGGCCAATGAACTTCCGGCCGGATGTTTCAGTTTTAATTCGAAGCGCGGCCAATGTGAGACCTGTCGGGGGGCAGGGTTCGAGAAGATCGAAATGCAGTTCCTGAGTGATGTGCTCATCCGCTGCGCAGCCTGCGGCGGGCGTCGATATCAGGCTCGGGTGGCTGCCGTGAAGGTGGCCCCTCCTGAGGGCTTGGGTTTGTCGGCCTTGTCGATCTCGGACTTTCTGGATGCGACGGTCGAGGAGGCGGTGCGCTTTCTGGCCGCCTTCCCGGAGTCCAAGCCTGCGCGTCGGGCGTTGATGAAGCTCTCGCTGCTGACCGAAGTGGGCTTGGGGTATCTTCGGCTCGGGCAACCGCTCAACACGCTGTCGGGCGGCGAGAGCCAGAGACTCAAACTGGTCAGTCATCTGGCCGCCACTCCGGCCGCAGCCTCGACTGCTCCGGCAGCGCCTTTGGCATCCCCGGTTTCTCGGCGTCGCGCCGAATCGGGGCCAGCGGGGGGATCGGGTGCGATGAGCGGATTCAGGCCGACCCTCTTCCTGTTTGATGAACCGACCACAGGCCTGCATCTGGAGGATGTGAGAATCCTGTTGATGGTGTTTCAGCGCCTGGTCGATCAGGGACATTCGGTGGTACTCATCGAGCACCACATGGAGCTGTTGCGCTGCGTGGATTGGTTGATCGACCTGGGCCCGGAATCCGGGGATCAGGGCGGGCAAATTGTGGCGGCTGGTCCACCGGACCATGTGGCCAGGGTGCCTGAGAGCCGCACTGCGCCATTCCTGCGGGACTAGGTGTTGTTTTGATTGAGTGGTTGTTGAACTCAAACCACCGCGCCGTCTTTTGGACATGGCGCATCCGAAGATTTCATTCGAACTTTCCCTGAGGTAGGGACCGATCTCCGAGCGGTCCGGCTCTGCGGACGTGGCGCTTTCGGAGAAATCGCCCTACCTCCGGAAGTGCGTGGGTGAGGCGGCGTTTGTCGCGGGAATCCAGAATGTAGCCCGATGAGCCTCCAATTCCGAGGAGCCTCCGAGGTAGGGACCGATCTCCGAGCGGTCCGGCTCTGCGGACGTGGCGCTTTCGGAGAAATCGCCCTACCTCCGGAAGTGCGTGGGTGAGGCGGCGTTTGTCGTGGAAATCTAGGATGTGGCCCGATGAGCCTCCAATTCCGAGGAACCTCCGAGGTAGGGACCGATCTCCGAGCGGTCCGGCTCTGCCGACTTTGGACGGCCACCAGCATTTCCTAGCCCGTTGCCTCAAAAGAGAATGTTACCAAAGAACAGGTGTTCCGAGAGTAGTCATTCCCCTCCTGATTTCACGGGTTCGATTTCCTCTCGAACGCTAGCCCTGGCACGAAGCCAACCAATTGATAAATACTCATCAGAGACACTGCACTCGGTGGTGATCGTTCCCAGGCCAGGGTCCGCTTTCAAATCCCTCCACTTGACCCTTCCGGTGCAGATGGAGAGCGTTGAAGGCGCTTCCCTGTGTTCACTGCGCTTTTCCACCTACAGTCGATGTTTCGCCGTTGGGCAGCCGCGGTTTTGGCCGCCGCAGTCGGGGCGTCGAGCACCCTTGCGCTCGGAGCGGACTCGGGGCCTCCTGCGACCAACGCGGTGGATGGGATTCAGACCCAAATCCTGAAGCCAGGGCCGGGCGGTGCTGCGGGCTTCACCAGACTTGAACCTCGGCAGACTGGGTTGAACTTCACCAATCGCCTCGAGGGCGACGCCTTCCTGACCAATGCGGTGGCCAACAACGGCTCCGGGCTGGCAATCGGCGATGTCGATGGGGATGGCCGACCGGATATTTATTTGTGTGCGCTCCAGGGCCCCAATCGCTTGTTTCGCAACCGAGGGGATCTCCGTTTCGAGGAAGAGACGATCGGCGCGGCCGCCTGCCCGGATCAATTGTCGACGGGAGCCGTTTTGGCGGATGTGGATGGCGACGGGGATTTGGACTTGTTGGTCAATGGCATCGCTTCGGGGACACGGCTCTTCCTGAATTCCGGGAAGGGGGTTTTTTCCGAGGTCACCGATTCGGGGTTGTCCCGATCGGCAACGCCCATGTCGATGGCCTTGGCCGACATCGATGGCGACGGGGACCTGGACCTGTACTGCGCCCACTACAGCGACCTGGTCGCCCTGGCGGATCCCACGATGCAGGTCAGTGTCACCCATGAAGCCGGTGTTCCCCAGATTTCTCAGGTGAATGGGCAGCCCGCGACCCATCCGCGCTGGCTGGGGCGCTTCCGGGTCGGGCCGGATGGCGAGGTGCTGGAATTGCCGGAATCCGATGGCCTGTACCGCAATGATGGAGGCGGCCGCTTCACGTTGTTGACCCACGTCCCGGGGACCTTTCTCGATGATCAGGGCAAACCGATGGACCCACCCCGGGACTGGGGGCTGGGAGTTCAATTCCGGGACCTCAACGGCGACCGGTTTCCGGATTTGATCGTCTCCAATGACAATGGTTCGCCGGACCGCTTTTGGATCAACACTGGTCGCGGCACCTTCCGAGCTATGGCCGTCGATGCTGTGCGGCACGGCAGTCGTTCGTCGATGGGACTCGATGTGGCCGACATCGACCGTGACGGTCAGGATGACATCCTCATCGTCGACATGCTGGCCCGAGATCCGGCGACCCGGATGCGACATGCCGGGCGCGGCGGTCCCGGCTCCACGCCTCCGGAACCCGTGGAGGTTCGTCCGGTGTTCAATCGAAACTCGCTCTTCTTGGGACGAGGCCCGGAAAGCTACGTCGAGACGGCTCTGATGGCCGGGATTGCGGCCACCGATTGGTCCTGGTGTCCGGCCTTCATGGACGTGGATCTCGATGGCCACGAAGACCTGCTCATCACCAATGGGTTCGACCAGGATGTGCTCGACCAAGA
>CANHYD010000223.1 GCA_947464705.1 Verrucomicrobiota bacterium
GGCGGTGAGTTCGCCGTCGGTGTGGCCCTGGTGGCCGAGGTGATGCCCGATAAGGCCCGCCCCTACGCGCTGAGTCTCCTGCAAGCCCTGTCCACCGTGGGCAACATCGGCGCGGCCGTCACCAGCATGAGCCTTGGGCATCTGGAGACCACGGGTGTGCTCGGATCGTTGGGCGGATGGGCCGCCTGGCGCTGGATGTTTATTGTCGGTGCCTTCCCCGCCCTACTGGTGGTGGTCATCCGCCGCAACCTCAAGGAGCCCGAACGCTGGGTGCAAATGAAGGCCTCGGGCATGGACATGAAGAAGCTCGGCGACTACGGCGAACTCTTCGGCAACCCGAACTGGCGACGGCCCGCCACGGTGGCCGGACTGCTGCTGCTCACGGGTATTTTGCTGGGCTTCTTGGGCCCTGCCTCCTGGAGCAAGACCATGGTCCTGCCTGGGTTTTCGCTCCTCAAGACGGTGGTCTTGGGCTTCTCGCTGGCGGCGCTGGCGGCGGGTTTATGGGTGGTGTACGGCGGCGGCGGCGACACCCGCTACCGAAGCCGTGCCGTGGTGGGACTACTGCTGGCGCTGGCGGGAGTCATCGGTGTTTGGGGCATTGCTTTCTTCAGCTTCGAACTGGTGCGACTGGTGCTGACCCAGAAGTTCCAGGCCGAGGGATTGAGCGGAGCCCAACTAGCAGGCAAGCTGACCTACTGGACCGGCATCACCTCGATGATCCAGAACCTCGGTGCCTTCTTCGGAGTGTACGGGTTCGGGTTGCTCTCGCAGCGGGTCGGACGCAAACCGGCCTTTGCCGTTTCGTTCCTCCTCGCCATGACTTCCGTGGCCTCCACGTTCTGGTTCCTGCGCGATTTCGGTGACCTATGGCTGGTGCCGCTCATGGGCTTCGGCACCCTGTCGGTCTTCGGCGGATACGCGATCTACTTCCCGGAACTTTTCCCGACCCGGTTGCGCAGCACGGGCACCAGTTTCTGCTACAACGTGGGGCGCTTCGTGGCCGCCAGCGGTCCGGCCCTGCTCGGGCTCCTGACCGGGGTGGTCTACAAGGACACCGGCACCACCGACCCGGCCATGCCCTTGCGGTATGCCGGCGTGACCATGTGTTCGGTGTACCTCATCGGCCTCGTTGCGCTCAAATTTGCCCCGGAGACCCGCGGTCAGCCGCTCCCAGAAGAAACTCCGGCCCGGTGATCGGCTTCAGATTGTTTTTCCACTTCCTCCCCCTTCCCCACTCCTCCCCATGTCTGAATGGCTCTTCGCCGCACTGCTCGGCGTCATTGAAGGCGTCACCGAGTTCCTGCCCGTCTCCTCCACGGGTCACCTGCTCATCGCCGAACGCCTAGCCGGCCGCCACTACTCGGATCTCTTCAACACCTTGATTCAGGTGGGCGCGGTGCTGGCGGTGGTGGCGGTCTTCGCCGATCGAGTGCGCAGTCTGCTCACCCGCTGGAAGGAACCGGCCAATCAGGATTATCTCCTCAAGTTGGCCGCAGCCTTCGTGGTGACTGCCATCGGCGGGTTGGCCATGAAAAAGGCGGGGTTGAAACTGCCCAAAACGCTGACTCCGGTGGCCTGGGCAACCCTGGTGGGCGGCGTGCTCTTCGTCGGTCTCGAACGCTGGCTCTACGGACGTCGCACTTCCGACCGGATCACCTGGGCCATCGCCTTGGCTGTGGCCGGAGGGCAACTCATCGCAGCGGCGTTTCCGGGGGCCTCGCGCTCTGGAACTACCATCCTCATCGCTCTGGCGTTGGGCCTTTCACGCAACATGGCGGCGGAATTCTCCTTCCTGCTGGGCATCCCGACACTCATGGCGGCCGGCGCCAAAGAAACCCTGGATGCCCTCCGTCACAGTGAACCGCACGAACCGTGGGCCATGATTGCCCTCGCCTCAGTGGTGGCGGCCCTTACGGCCTTCGTGGTGGTGAAGTGGCTCTTGGGCTACGTGCGCTCCCACACCTTCAGCCTCTTCGGATGGTACCGGATCGTCGCGGGCCTCGGCTTGCTGATCCTCGCATACCGCGCCTGAAGCAACCGGCCCACAGCCCCGGCTTTAAGCGCCAGGGACTCCGTCAATTATTCCGGGCTCACACGAACCCGGAGGAAGCGAGCCTCGGACGGCGTTTCGTTGGTCGCGGTCCAAGCGGCCACACCCGTCGTCGGATAGGTGAGTTCACCTGGGGCCGCCACCCAGGTTTTCAAGTCGGTGCTGCGCTCGATCGAGTAGATCCGATTGGGGCGGATGGGGAATTGGATCGTAGGCCGATTCTCGGTACCGCCAAAGGTGAGCTTGAGGACCTGGACCGCGGACAAGGGATCGGTGCCCGCCGCCCACTCGGCGAGATTGGTCGACCCATCGCCATCGGGGTCGCCAGAGGCACCCGGGTCGAGGTTGCCGAAGGTCAATCGCTCCCAGTCGTCCGGCAATCCATCGGCGTCGGCATCGGTGTCGCCAAGCACCAGCCCCTCCACTTCGAGGACTGGACCGGGAAAGAGGTTGTCTTCACGGGTGGACCATTGCGGGTAAGCTCCGCTGCCTCCCAATCCAGTGCCGCCCGGAGTGACCTGTTTGGCCGGCGAGAGCGAACTGACCATGAGCGATAATCGACCGGAAGCCAGCGATCGGGCCACATAGCCGGCGATTTGAGGGTCGGACAGGTCGAGATCGAAGGTGAAGGTGCTGCCCAGGGGAACGCTTTCGCCCGACCCCACTCCCACAGTCTGACCCACGGCCCAGGGCCGGGCCTCGAAGGGCGGCTGTGTCCAAGCGGCGTTGGCCTGACCCACATGGTTGGCGACATCAATCAGTTCGCCCTTCGGATTGAACACGGCCGCGAACGAGTTGCGGGTGCCGATGGAGATGGTGTTCGAAGTGAAGGCACCGACCACGCCGAAAGGGCTGTCCTCCGTGTAACCGACCGCATCGAATCCATTGCGGAAACCGACCCCGAAGATCTCGACCGGTCGGCCGTCATCCGGATCGGGTTGATAGGACGGATCCTGCGGCGACAAATGAGTTTTGTAGCTGTCGAACGACGGATCGTACAAAAACGTCACTCGCTCTCCGGTGGCATTGTTCACCAAGTCCCGCCCCACCGTGAGGTTCAGGCGAACACGCTTCAGGACGTATCGGCTCGGGACACCATTGGTGGGAATCACCGATTGGGTCTGCCAGCCCAACAGGAACTCGGCATCGCGGGTGTCGAAGCGCGGATCGAACGAGGCGAAGGTCGGGGCCACCGGGCGGGAACCACCGGTGCCAAATTCGAAGGGGTACATCCACTTGTCCATGGACGAGCCCAACTGGACTTTGAACTCACCCGCGATCAACGCGGCCGTGCAGAAACCCGCAACGCACACCGGGTAAATTGCCCCACCCCACCGACTCGATATTCCTGATCGCATGACTCGGCAAACATCGGACTCTGCACTCCGACCGCAAGTCTGGGATTGGGTGATACGCCAAATGAACGTGGCTTCTGAACCCGCATCGGAGCACTGGACCTGTTCTCGCCGAAGTCGGCAGCCCCGGGGATCGGATCCCGCAGACGAACCGACCGGGAGCCCCTCGGTCACCTCGTCTGAGGCTCGAAGCGCAAATAGACGGCCTTGAGATACCGGGCCTCGTCGAAGGTCGCCGGATGATCCGGGGCGTGCCCGGTGTAAACCTCGTCGCCAAAGGGACGGCCGCTGCGTCGGGCCGCCTCGATAACCGCTGCGTAGAACTCTTCGGGCGTCACGTGGGCCGAGCACGAAGCCGCCAGAAGCAAGCCGCCAGGACGAACTCGATCGATGGAATGCAGGGCCAACCGATGGTAGGCCTCAATGGCACCCGCTCGCTCGGTCTCGCGTTTGGCGAGTGAGGGCGGGTCACAAATGACGATGTCGAATTGCTCTGTGCTACGTTCCAACCAGGCAAAGGCATCGGCCTGGACCGACTCGTGTCGGGCGGCGGCCATGCGGGGATCGGCCGCGTTGAGTTCGAAATTACGACGGGCCGACTCGAGGGCGTGCGGGGAAATGTCGAGGTCGGTCACACTGCGGGCACCGCCGCGGGCTGCGTGGAGTGAAAAGCCGCCGCTGAAGCTGAAGGCGTTGAGCACGTCCATGCCAGCCGAGCACTGACCGATCCGGCGACGGTTGTCGCGCTGGTCGAGAAAGAAGCCGGTCTTCTGCCCCTTCACCACGTCGGACCAGAAGCGGATGCCATCCTCCAGGAAAACCACGGAGCCCGCGGTGTCATCGCCCCAGAGGTTTTGCCCATCCTGATAGCCGGCTTGTTCAAAACTCAGGGCCGCATTGCGGCTGAGCCTCAGGACGATGCGCTCGGGCTTGAGGAATTCACGCAGCCAACGGGTCAGGTCAGCCACACGCGAAAGCCAGACAGCCGAGTACAGCTTCAGGACCAACGTGCTCGCATACTGGTCGACCACCATGGCGGGCCAGCCGTCCGATTCACCGTTAATCCACCTCAGGCCATTGGTCTGGTCGGTGGCCACGCCTTCCCGCCGGGCCAGTGACGCAGCCATCCGATCCCGCCACCAGGCGTCATCCACCATCACGGGTTTGCCGGAGTGCAGGGCACGGAAACGAATCGGTGAATCCGGATCGTAGAGTCCCAACGCCAGGAACCGGTCCTTGCGGTCGTAGACGACGGCGATCTCACCGGAATCTCCTTCCCGGTTTTTTTCGCGGATGCGTTCGGCGTA
>CANHYD010000224.1 GCA_947464705.1 Verrucomicrobiota bacterium
ATCTCTGGATCGTCATCTAGGGAGGCCTTGAGGACGTTTCTCCAGGCCGTTTCCGGCTCGCTGTGCAGCCACTTCAGATACAGGTCCAGGACCAAATCCGATCGAGTTCGGGAACCCTTCAGGCTCCGCGCCCGTTGCAATGCTTCCTCGCCGTCCGATTCCATCCATTTCGAGAGCGCTCCTCTCAGAGCCGCATAGTGACCACGGTCGACGTCTTCAGAAGGACCGCTGCCGAGACGCTTGGGATCGCTCAGAAAAGCCCAAGCGGAGGCGCGGTCGGCAACAATCCAACAGCGGCCCAACGCCTCCAAGAGGCCGGCATCCATACTGTTTGGAAGCGGTTGTCCCATCGCAAAATCCCAAATCACAGCGGCGCAGTCCGGCTGGGTCAGGTCGGCCCTCTCGATGACTTGAACCATTTGGCTGAATCGCCAATGCCAACTCTCGTTGGTAGCCAAGATTGCCGCCAACTCGCGCGCGACCTCATCCGCGCTGAGGCGCCGCCCCGCCCCGGTCAAACCGACCCTGGCGGGTATTCCAGTGATCGCAGGGGCCGGGTGAGTTTCGCGTCGAATCTCTTCAGTCCTAGAAATTGCCGTTTCACGGAACCGGCTCCGAGCAACGGTACCCAGAAGCGCAAGAGCCAAAAGGCCCGCCACCCAACCCACGAAGCGATTCATCAGGAGTTGAGGTGAACGGTGGGGTTTCGGGGTGAGGTGTCTTGCAACGTCGCGAGTCCCCGTGTCGGGATCCGTAGGGTTCCTCCTCGCGGGCTCCCAATCACTGGGAGATTTTTTCGAGGGCGTGGAAGTTGCCCGCCTCGCAGCAAGCAACGAAGGTCTCGGTCGAGCGCTTCAACTCTTCCCAGCGACTCCGGATCTTGATGGCCTCGGCGGGGTCGATTCGATTGTCGGACGCAGCGCTGGCGATGACCGCCAAAAGGTCGGCGAACTCCTGCACCACTCCATTGGTGGCTGGAATCAAGTACTCCGGGTGCGTGTGGTGGGTCTTGGGATTGCGGATGAAGAACCCGCCGGCCCGCTGGCACAACCAGTGGATCAGGCGCAGGTCCCGGGTGCTCTTCATCAACTGATCCATGCGATCCAGAGGATTGTGCGAAGCCGTCGCGGCCTCTGGGTCCGGCTTTTCGGCCCATTTGTAAATCAACGACAACGACAACCCCATATCGCTGGCGATTTGCTTGGCACTGGTGGTCTGCAGGACATCCCGGATAACCTGAAAGGAGTGCATGCCAACTAGGTATCAACGCCGAATACCCTGTGGAAAGCCGAGAAAGCGCATTCGGTGAATTCAGTAGTCGTTTGTTTCTCAAGACCTCATCCCGCGCCCAACATTCCCGAGACTTTGCGCGTGCCCCGGACCTGCAGGCCATGTTTGGCTGAGCCCTGTGCATCCCGCCACGATCCTGATCTGTGTGGGCGCCTATTTTGCGGCGCTGCTGACGGTGGCTTGGTGGACCGGACGACGAGCCGACAATGCCGGATACTTCACCGGAAATCGACGCTCGCCGTGGGTCTGGGTCGCACTGGGGCTCATCGGGGACACCCTCTCGGGTGTCAGTTACATCTCGGTACCCGGGAAGGTGGCGACGGACCACTTCGGCTACCTGCAATTGGTCCTCGGATACTGCGTGGGTTATGCCCTCATCGGCACCGTCCTGCTGCCGCAGTACTACCGCCTCCGGTTGACCTCCATCTACGAGTTTCTCGGGCAGCGTTTTGATACGACCGCGCAACGGACCGGCTCCGGATTTTTCCTGGTGTCGCGCCTGTTGGGCTCGGCGGCGCGCCTCTACTTGGCTGTCACGGTCTTCCAGACTTTCGTCTTCCAAGGCTGGGGAGTTCCATTTTGGGTGACGGCCGGATCGGCCATTTTGCTCATTCTACTTTACACGCTTCGGGGCGGTATCCAGACGCTCGTGTGGACGGACCTTTTCCAGAGCGGATTCCTGGTGCTCGGAGTCCTACTGAGCATTGGCGCCCTGATGATTGGCTTGGACTGGAGCCCGTCGGACCTCGTGCTCAATTTGTCCCACGGGCCGGAGACCACCGTCTTCAATGGCGATTGGCGATCCCCCGGTTTCTTCTGGAAACAGCTCATTAGCGGCGCCGCCCTCGCAGTGGTCATGACCGGGCTGGATCAAAACAACATGCAAAAGACGCTCTCGTGTCGGACCTTGCCCGAAGCCCAAAAGAACCTCTGGCTCTTCACGCCGGTCATGGTGCTGGTCACGGTGGCCATCCTGGTCCTCGGTGCATTGCTCTTCCGGTTTGCAGAGATGCACGGAATCCCCGTACCTGCCCGCACCGACGAGCTCTTCCCCCGGATCGCCCTCGGATCTCTGGGTACACCGGCGGCGGTGATCTTCGTGCTGGGGCTCACGGCGGCCACGTTCAACAGCGCCGACTCGGTGCTGACCTCATTGACCACCAGCTTCTGTGTCGATTTTCTCGGATTTGAACAACGCCACGACCTTTCCGAGGCCGCCCGAGGGATTATTCGAAGGCGGGTCCACACGGTCTTCGCCGGTGTGCTGTTTGCCACGCTGTTGATTCTTCGGTCCTTGGCTTCGCAGTTTGCGGTCATCGACTTGGTTCTCAAGCTGGCCAGTTACACCTATGGGCCGCTGCTGGGTCTGTTTTCATTGGGCTTGGCCACGCAGATCCGGATTTCGGGTAAGCCCCTGCCGTGGATCGCCATGGGCGCCATCGCCCTCTGTGCGACCTTGGATCAACAGTCGCAGCGGTGGTTCAACGGCTACCGCTTCGGTTTTGAACTCTTGCTCCTCAATGCGCTGCTGACCGCGATGGGAGCTCTGCTTTTTGCCCGACTGCCAAGCCCCACCACCTCTGCCGCTGCGAATCGCGGGTCTTGAACACTGCCACTCCATGAATCCTTCCTGCCACGTCTGCCGACTCGATGGAATCCCGGTTGTATTGGAATTGGGTCTTCAACCGTGCGGTGAGCGCCTGCTCGAGCCCTATGAACTGGGCGACCCGGAACCTCGCCAGCCTCTGCGACTGGCCTTTTGTCCCCGCTGCCAAATCCTTCAGCGGGCAGACCCATTGGCCGATGGGTTCCCGCCGTCAGCGACATCCTCAACCTCTCCGGCCCTCATTGCCGAAACCGACTCCTTGGATCGGTTCCTGTCCGGATTGAAGAACGCTCTGGAGGCCCAGGGGGCAGCGGCGGTGTCTCTACACGATGCCGCAGAACTGGCCTCCCCGAGACTTTTCGAAATCCTCCGGCCTCAGCAACAATTCCACCTCACGGTCGAGTCTCTCCAGAAACAACTGCACCCGCACGACTTGGAGGCATTCCAGGTGGAGCAGTGCCCGGCAGCGACAGGGCTATTGCGGATTTTTGTCGGACACCGCGGGGCCTTTCCGGTGGGGGCTTCGGTTGCCGAGAAGATCCAGGCTGACACACAACAAGGTCTGGGTACTCAGGCCTTCTGGGAAACTCTTGGCCAGAGGGTTGAAACCTTCCGCGAGCACCTGCTGAGCGAGATCCGACAAATCCGTGGTGCCGGCCAACGCCTCTGCGGCTATGGAGCCTCACCCGGCGGGAGTCTTGTGTTGAACCACTGCGGATTGGGGCGCGACGGATTTGACGCCATCGACTTCGTGCTCGACCCCAACCCGAAGGCCGCTGGCCGGATCACCCCAGGCAGCCACTTGGCCATCCTACCGGTGGCGGAACTCGAGAAGCGTTTCATCAAGGTGGTGCTCCTTTTGGATCCGGGTCTCGAAGCCGATGCCCGGCGTCAGACCGAATCCTGGCAGCAACAAGGCGGGCGAATTCTGAACCCCTGGCTCCGGGGCCTCTGAGAAAAAAAGTGCAGAATGCCGCACTGCCGCCATTATTTCCCCCATGGCCAATGTGATCGTTCGACCCCCGTGGCATTTGCCCGACAGTGCCATCACCCCGGAGTCCGTGTACCATCGGCGGCGCGACTTTCTGCGCGCCATGGGATTCATCGGTGGGGGCCTGGCTGTTGGCCTGCCGGCACTGGCTCAATCCACCAATAGTCCCCAAGCCAAGGGCTTCTCGGCCGGTAAACGAAATCCTGACTTCAACCCCACGGTTCGGCTCTCCGACGAAGAGGTAGCCACCCACTACAACAATTTCTACGAGTTCAGCACCACCAAGACGCGGGTGCGGGATTTGGCGAGTCGCTTCCGCACCGACCCGTGGACGCTGGAGGTGAACGGCCTGTGTGAAAACCCTCTGAAATTGGGACTGAATGATTTGCTCCAAGGGTTCTCGCACGAGGAGCGAGTGTATCGGTTCCGCTGCGTCGAGGCGTGGTCCATGGTGGTGCCTTGGAGTGGCTTCCCCCTTGCCGAACTCATCGCCAAGGCCAAACCCAAAGCAGAGGCCAAGTTTGTCGCCTTCACGACGGTGCTGCGCCCCGAAGAGATGCCCGGCGTCATGCGTCTCCCCGACTACCCCTGGCCCTACACCGAGGGGTTGCGAATGGACGAGGCCCTGCACCCGCTCACGATGGTGGCCACCGGTCTCTACGGGAAAGCGCTACCCAAGCAGAATGGGGCCCCGGTGCGGCTAGTGGTGCCCTGGAAATACGGTTACAAGAGCATCAAGAGCATCGTGCGCATCGAGTTCACCAGCAAACAACCGACCACCCTTTGGGAGACACTCAATCCGCAAGAGTATCCCTTCGAATCCAACG
>CANHYD010000225.1 GCA_947464705.1 Verrucomicrobiota bacterium
AACCCGCTCGCCGGGGCGTGCTTTGCCGAAATCGGTGAGTTCGGTGAAGGGGCATTCGTAGGCCAGGTACAGGAACCGGTCGGACCACAGCGCCCGGCAGGTGGTGCTGATTTCCGGACGGGCCCGGCCATCCACCGCCTCCTGCTCGAGGCGAAACGGTTGGGCCTGAGACCACTCGCGCTCCCTCAACCGCCCGTCGGGCTTGAAATCCCGGGCGATGCGGTGGGCTCGCACCGTGGTGAAGGGTAGTGAACGCACCAGCAATCGACGCGCGTTGTCGAAGTAGATTTTCCGGAGCACCTCGGGCGGTAATCCGATGGAGTTGATGGTCCAATCGCCCTGAATCGGGGTCATGTGCGGCCAGTCGCGGTCCCGCGTTTCGAGCCAGCGCCATTCCTTGGCGTAGAACAAGGTCGCGTCGTCGTCGGTCGGGTTTTCACCGTCGCCCGACGAGCCGAGGATCAGCTTCGCATACACTTGGAAGTCGGTGGCGAAAAGGATGCGGTCTTGGTGCCGGGTGAAGAGGCTTCGGAGAGTCTCTGGATCGTGTCGGCCTAGTTCCGGGATCCGTGCCGCCAGATCGGCGTGCATGTTGGGGCGCTCGGTGAGCTTGCGGTCCACCCAAGCCAGGTCTTCGGCGTTGTTGGCGAAATGGACGCAGACGAAGGTAGTCTTCGGATGCCGTCCGATCACCCGGTCGAGCGCTCCGAGCAATTCCTGGCGCGTCGGATATTGCTTGGGGTCGCCGAACCACCAGCTCCGGTGGTCCTTGAGCTCCTTCCAACGCTCATTCTGTGCGGTGTACGGCAACCAGAACGCCTTCGGGTCGGCGACGTGAATACTGATCGGCAGCCCCAGTTCGCCGCAGCGCTTCCACACGCCGTCGAGACGGGGATCATCGATGCGAATCAGTTGACCTTGTTTGTCGCGCAGGAAGAGGCCCAGCCGCTTGTATTCCTTCAGGCCGGCGGCACCCAGAGCATGGGCGCGATTCACTTGCTCGATGGCTCGCTCGGTGAAATCGGGTTCGTCCCATCCGGTGTAGTCGAGATTGAAGTATAGCACTGCCCGCCCTGGAGCCAGGCGCTCGGTCAGGGCTTGCGTCCGCTCGAAGGCGGAGAGTTCGCCGGGCTTGGCTGTGACCGTGCCGCCGCTGAGGTTCACCCCGACGCCCACGCCGACCCGGTCCATCAGGCGCAGCCAGCGCGTCAGGTGCTCCTCGGTGGCGTTGACATGCTGGTGCAAGTCGATGATCCGGCGTTCCTGTCGCCACTGGTCCGGCACGGATCGGGCAGGGGCTGCGGCTTGCCCCGGAAGCCCAAGCGCTAGCGCGAGGGCGGTCCATTGGGCAGCGGCGGGGAATTTCATGCGCATGACAGGATCTCAGGAGGATCGGGTTGGCCAGCGAAAGTTGTGGGCTACTTGAGCGTACCCAGAAACTCCACGAGGTCGCGCAGTTCGAAGCGCGTGAGCGTATCCCCGAAGCCCTCGGGCATGCCGCTGGGGCCGCGACTGCGGGTACGGATGTCCTTCTTGGAAAGGCTCACCTCGCCCTCATCGGGCGTGAGCAGGGTCAGTGAGGCGTCGGTCTCGTTCCGCACCACGCCCGCTAAGACGGCGCCGGAGAGTGTAGTGACCAGGGTGCTCTCGTAGCCCGTCGCGATCTGGGCGTTGGGAAACACGATGCTTTCGAGCAGGTGTTCCCGGGTGGCTCGTGAGGCCAAGCCGTCGAGCTTCGGGCCGGCATTGCCTCCCGAGTCGGTGCCGATCTGGTGGCAGCGAGTGCAGGCCACGGCGGCGTGTTCGTAGAAGAGGGTGCGACCCCGGGAGGCATTCCCGCCCGCGAGCGCTTCGCGGTAGGGCGAGAGCGCGTCCTTCGGAAGCTTCCACTCCTGGTAGGCGGCCAGTCGGGTCTGGACCGCTGCGGACGGGTGCTTCCGGGCAGCCTCCACGAGGTCGAGCATCAGCTCGTTGGCCACTTCGCGCTTCATGAGTCGGTCCAGCCACTCGGCCAGCACGGCGTCGACGGCGTCCGACTTCAGGTCGCCCAGCGAGGCAAATGCGGCTTGTTGTTCGGCCAGCGCCCCGCGTTCGAGGAGGCCGGAGAGCTTTCCGACGGCATCGTTGGGGTTGAGCTCGGTGGACAGTTTCGAGGCGGCGAGCCGCAGGGGTTCCGCCGGATCGGCTGCGGCGAAAGTGAGCAACGGTTGAAGGGAGTCGGATTTTCTGGTTGCCGCTCCAGCGCGTTGGGATTGCGTGAGGCGGAAGGCCGAGTTCAACGCCGCCGCCCGGGCCTTGGCCGGAGCCGAAGTGCGACGCACCAGAGCTTCGAGGGCTGCGATCGAGTTCGTCAGTTGCAAGCGGGCCGCCGACTCCACCGCGGCCACCTGGACCGCCTCGGAGGCGTCTTCCAGCAGTCCAGCCACCCCGGAGCCCAGCGCCTCGATCGCCGGACCCGCAGATCGGGTCGGTAGTGGGCGGTAGATCCCCAGGAGGCGATCTCGGGCTGGGGGCGTTTCCCAATGGCCCAGGGCGAGCAGGGCTTCGGTGCGGATGCGCTCAGGCAGGCCGGTGTTTCGGGCCAGCGCAGCGAGCCGTTGGGCCGCCTGCGGGGTACCCAGGCGGAAGTTGGCGTTCACGATGCGCAGCAGCATCGGTGAGGTGTGGTCCACGGGCGCATCGCCCCAGGGGAGCGGTTGGTCGGCCCGCAGATCCCGGATCGCTCCGGCCACCGGAACCGGTGCCGGCAGGGGAGCCATGGCGGCTAGTCGGTTCCGCCACGTCTGAAGCGGCTTCGGTTCAGCCATGGCGGCCAGGTCGGGCACGGCCTCGGTGAGCGGCAGATCATGGATCGCCCGAGCCGCTTCGAGTGCCAGCAAGGGATCCGGGTCGGACAGAAAGCCTCGGATCGCCGGAGACCGGTGGATTCGGGCCGCCAGGAGCACCAGTTGCCGGATCTCCCGGTCGGCGTCGGAGCGATGGGTCTCGATCACCCGATCGGACAGAGCGGAGGTCAGCCCATAGGCCAGCCCGTGGCGCAACACGGCGTCGGGCTTTCCGAATCGGCGCACACTTCCGATGAAGGCGGCGGCATCGCCATCCGACAATCGGGCCCGACCCAGGCCCAGTGCCGCGGCCAATCGCACGCGCGGATTGGTGTGGGCCAATTGGTCCTTCAACCACGGTGCTACACCCGCGTGCCGCACCAATTCCGTGGTCGAGGCGAGCGCCCGAATGGCCTGGACGCGCACCTCACCCTCGGAACTCTTGGCCACGGACAGCAGCGCTTTTCCGAGCGGTGCGGGATCTTTCCTGGCCAATTGCCCCAATGCCCGGATTGCGTGGATGCGCGTCCGTTCGTCGGGGGACGTCGCGGACAGGGTCTTCAAGGTTGGTAGCGATCCCGTGCCCCGGCGAACCCACTCAAATTGCGCCTCTTGCCGAACCCGCTGATCGCCATGTCCCAACAAGGACGACAGTTCCTCGGGCTTCTTGTCCTTCATGCCCGCTGCGAGCAATTGCTGAGTCCGGGCGATCTCGGGGTCGGCGGCTACCTCAGCGAAGGTGGCCTTGTAGATTCGGCCCTTGTTGCTCTTGGGCCAGCCCTCGTGCCAGTCGGCAAAGAAGATGGATCCGTCGGGGCCCAGGTCGACATCCGGCACCAGAGAGTTCCAGACCAGCGGATCGTGCGCCACCAACTCATAGGTCGATCCAGCGGGCCGCTGCTCAAGGGAACTGATGCCGCTCTTGGCGCTAGTGCCCTTGAAGTAGGCCAACAAGAAGCGCCCGCGCAGCGCCTTCGGGAGGCTGGTGCCTGAGTCATGAACCAGCCCGCTGGGCCCATCACCGATGTTGGCGATGGGCGTCAGGACGGAGGCCGACTGTCCCTCGAACGGCGGTACCCACAACCGCTCCAGGTTCCACAGCCCCGCATTACCCAACGGCGCGTGTTGATGCCCCACCCGCCAGCCCGAATCGGCCCCTTCGATCACTTGCACCCAGCGCTCCCGGTCGCCCTGATCCGAATCGTTGTCACCCGTGAAGAGATCGCCCTCGTCGTTGAAGGCCAGTTCCTGCGGGTTGCGCAAGCCGCGATGGACCACCTCGAGCCTTGAGCCATCGGGTTCGCAGCGGAACACCGCCCCCTCGTCGGGCAAATCGATCACCGTGCCCTCCTGCGTCACTACATGGGCCCCGCGATCGCCGCAGGAGAAGTACAGGCGCCCATCCGGCCCGAAAATGAGCCCATGCAAGTCGTGGCCTGTGAAACTGAAACGCACCCCGAAGCCGTGCAGGATCGCCCGAGCTTCCAGCGACTCGGAATGCACCTTGGGTTGGGATTGCAGCGCGGGTTCCTTGGGTTTCGGGAGGTTGCCCCGGACCGAGCCGGCCGGCCCGATATGCCACAGCGACGGAATCTCGGTGAACCACACCTCTCCCTGGCGCGCCAGAACTCCGCTGCCGATGCCTCCCAGCGGGCTGGTGAAGTGGTCGGCCACCACTGTGGATCGGTCGGCTCGGCCGTCGTGGTCAGTGTCCTCCAGTTTTCGAATCACCTCGGTTTCACGGCTCAGCGCTCGCTCTCCCTCGGGTCCGAACCATTTTCGGATTTGCGCCAAGCGGTCTTCCACGGTTCGCGAGGCCAGATCGTCCTCCAGCATGAACATGTAGTGCCGGATATCGAGCACACTGGTCCGGTACCGGTACGTTTCG
>CANHYD010000226.1 GCA_947464705.1 Verrucomicrobiota bacterium
GAGTTCGGCGCTCATCGCATCGCTCGTGCCATTGGGGAAGAACCGGATCGCTGCCAGCGAAGAACTCATCATGTTCTGTCCGTTCACGAACAGGCTCCGGAAGGCGACATCGTCATTGAGTTGCCCATGGTACGGAGGTTTTGCCAAGGGACCAGAACTCATAGATTGGGAATCCCGAAGACGATCAAACGAGGCCATCGAAACCCCGTTGGTGGCCCCCATCACGCCTTCCGGAGCCGGTTCCACCAGAACCCTGCCCTCCGCGCCATAGAGCACCACCTGCATCGGCCGATTGCCCATGATGGCCCGGGCTCGCGCTTCATTGCAGGCCGATTCCATGACCTCGAGAGACTCGGCCATCGCACTCTTTTTGTTGGCCATGAATCGGGGAACGGCCACAAACATCATCACGGCCACGAGCATCACCGCCACCACCAGTTCGATCATGGTGAAGGCAGCGCGAGCGGCGGCGCCTTGGGAGCGGATGTGGAAAGCCGTCCTCATCGCTTCAGTCTCTCAGCGAGTGGAAATGCTCTCGGTGATCTTGAACATCGCCGACATCACGCCCAAAAGCATGAAGCCGACCACGAAGGCAATAGCCACAATGATCACCGGCTGGATGAGGTTGGTCATCGCCGTCAGACCGACATTGAGGTCGTTCTCGTAGGTGTCGGCCACGTTGGACAAGGCCGCAGGCACATCGCCGGTTTCTTCGCCGATCTTGATCAGGTCAATCATCAGCTGCGGGAACAGTCGGCTCTTGGCTAAGGGTTGCGCCAGCGTCTTGCCATCCGTGACAGCCTCGCGGGTGCGGGAAATAGCCTCCTGAATCACCACATTGGGCATGACCTGCTCAGTGATGCGTAGGGCCTGCAACACCGGCACACCGTTCTGAAGCAGGGTCGAAAGTGTGCGCGCAAACTGACCGAACAAGTTGAGTCGGACCACCTTGCCGATGACCGGAAGCCGCATCACCAGACGATCTAGAGACTCGCGGCCGGCCTTGCTGGCCCGGTAGCGCCGGAACGCGACCACGGCGCCCCCGCCAGCCAAGAGCAGCGCCCACCAGTAGCCACTGAGAAATCCGCTGATGGCGATGAGCATCTTGGTCATGGCCGGCAACTCGATTTTGGTGTTGTCGAAGAGGGTCATGAACTTCGGCAACATGACCGTCATGAAGAAGATGACCAGGGCTCCGCCCACGACGCACACCACGGCCGGATAGATCATGGCCGACTTGAACTTCGACTGAACTTCAGCAAACCGATCAAAATGGGCTGCCTGCCGCCGCAGCACCTCCTCGAGCGCGCCCGACTGCTCACCGGCCCGGACCATGTTGATGACCAGATCCGGGAAGATGTGGTTCTGGCGGGCCATGGCATCGGAGAGACTGCGACCTTCGGTCACATCCTGCTTGAGCTGGCGACTGGCCTCACCGGGAATGCCCTTGGAGGACAGGCTTTCCATGCTGCGCAAGGCCATGGTCAGAGGCATTCCTGCCCGAAGCAAATTGGCCAACTGGAGCGTGTACATGGCCAACTCCTTAAGCCCCGGCTTCTTGGGACCTCGGGCGAAGAGTCGGCCTAATCCGGCCTGAGAGCTTTCGGCGGCCGCGGCCCGCGCCGCAGGTGAACCGGTGGACGACGAAGACTTCGCCGGCTTGGTCGAACCCTTTGCTTGAACAACGGAAACTGGAATCACCCCCAACCGTTCGACCTGCACAACGGCGGCCGCCCGGTCCCCCGCTTCGAGGACCCCTTCGACGACTTCGCCCGAACGCCGCCGTGCCTTGTAGTTGAATTGCGCCATGTCGCGTGCCGTTTGGATAACCGGCGCGCGCCGAAAGTTCCATCTCCCGATGCGGAGGCTTCAGCTGACTGCCAAGAGAGACACCCGTTGTCCCTGGGCATTGCGGCTGACCCCCTGGCCGCGCGGATCCACCTGCAGAGCGCCATCCACCCAGAACGCATACTGGTGATGGCCATGACGGATGCTCAATGAGGCCTGCCAAGAACCATCGAAGGCCTGTGCCATCGGATTGGAATCCGGGTTCCAGGCGTTGAATTCCCCCACGACGGCCACCTTCTGGGCCTGAGGAGCCAGGCAGATGAAGTGGACCGGGACCAGCGCCTTGGAACCAAGGGATCGCGGGAGGCCAGTAGGACGGGGAGCCGGATTCATGAATTCTGGAAAGAGTCTCAGGTGGCACCGGTTCTTACTCTCTGAACCCGCGCGCCTTCTGTGAGTGGGCTAAGAAAACCATTTGTAAACCTGGGGCAAGTGGATTTCGTGACAATCCGCCGATTCCTCAAATCCACCGTTCTGCAGACGGGTTGCGGATTGAATCGTTTCCAGAGACCCTCACCGGCAGTGCTGGGCACTTGGATCAACGCAGCCGCCGGAGTCGCGGCCCTCCTCTGGGCTCGACGGCCCCTCGGTACCGAGAATCCGTCGCCCGACTCAGGGCGGTTCCGTTGGGGGGCGGCCGGATTGGCGGCACTCATCGGCGCGACCGGGATCGCCCACACCCTGCCCCCCTCAATGTCCGGCGCGTTCCGGTCTCTAGGCCTTGCCTTGGTCGGTCTCGTGTTGGGCAACCTGACTGGCCGGATTCTTGGCCTTCAGCGGGGCCTGGACGCGTGGGGACGCAACCTTTCACGCCATCTGCCTAGCCCCACCGGAAAACCCGCCGGCGTGCCAGGCGCGCTGTCCATCGGGGCTCTGTTAGCACTCAACCCGTTGCTCATCCCGTCGGCCGTGCTGGACGGATTGGAGCATCGGTGGTTCGGACTGGCCTTGAAGGCCGCATTGGATGCGGTGGCCCTCCACGCGTGGATTCGGAGCCTGTCCCCAATCCGATGGAGCCTGTCCCTCCTGATGCTGGCGGTGGTCCTTCTCTGGCAGACTTGCTGGACGGCGGGCGCTGGAGCCTTGGCCGGTTGGCTGCAAACCCGGGGTGTTTCCGAGGCGCTCATGACCGCGTGCAGCCTTCTAATTCTCTGCAGTGCCCCTGCCATCGCCGGGGTGCGTCGCGCCGCTCTGGCCAATTTGTTGCCGACACTGGTCTGGATTCCGGTCCTGACGTTCTGGCTGCGCGGCCGATGAATTCCAAAAAAGACACCCGGGGCACTTGGAGCCTACCCTTCCCTCGCTCGCCATCGATCTCTAGGCTCCAGCCCATGACCCCGAAGTTGAGCTCCCTTCCTGGTTGGTCGGCGCTGTGGTCGGCGCTGTGGTCGCTGCCCCTCGTGGCGCAGGTTCCAATCCCTCCGGCCCAACTGGCCAAACTCCCCCCCGCCCTGAAGCGACCAGTGGACTTCAAAACGGAGGTTTATCCGCTGTTCAAGGCGGCTTGTTTCAAGTGCCACGGCCCCGAAAAACAAAAAGGGAAGTATCGCATGGATACCCGGGAAGGCGCTTTCAAGGTGACCGACGACCACGGTCCGGCCATCCAGGCCGGTCAAAGCACCAAAAGCGCGATCATCCTCATGGCAGCGGGGTTGATCGATGAAATGCTCATGCCTCCACCCGGAGGCAAACCCGGTGAAAGCGATCCCCTCACTGCTGAACAGATCGGCATGCTTCGGGCGTGGATCGATCAAGGAGCCGTCTGGCCCGATGGCCCCATCACCGAAGTCGTCCCGACGGTTCGCTTCGATCCGGATATTCAGAAACTCTTGGCCGCTTCTTGTGCCAAGTGCCATTCCGGCGCGACCGCCGAAGGCGGGTTCTCGGTCGAGTCGCTGGAACGGGTGCTCAACGGCGGCAAGTCTTACGGCCGGGTGGTTGTGCCAGGCGACCTCCGCAAGTCCTCACTCCTGACCATCCTCGCCGGAAAGGATGAGGACATTCCGAAGCCGGAGGCGCACCGGATTCCTGAAAAGTCTCTCAAACAAGTGGAGGAGTGGATTCGACAGGGTGCGAAATAGGATCGCGGCCCGCGCGAACATACCGCAAAAAGCGCTCATCGCCCACCGTCCTCACCCGGACTAGGCGGAAGCGCACCGCCTCCGCCAGACAGGCTGCCAACGGGCCATCGGCAATGGTGGGAGCAGCCTGTCCCCCAAAGATCCGAGGCACCCAAGTCAGGCGGATCTCATCGACACAGTCGGCGGCCAACAGGGTGGCATTCACACGTCCCCCACCTTCGGCAATCAAGCGACGGATCCCGTAGCGGCCGGCCAACCAAACCAAGGCGGCCGGAAAATCGACCTGATCTCCGGGAGAACCCCAAATCTCGGCCCCGAGATCGCGCAATCGTTGCAGATTGGGTTTTGAAGCCTTTCCAGCGCTCAAAATCACGATCGGAGCCCCAGGGCGCTTCCACAGCTCTGCCTCGGACGACAGGGATGCTGACCCACTCACCACCACCCGAACCGGCTCAGGTGCCAACCCTGCTCGCCGCCGGGCCGCCCGGTGTTCCGAGGAGCCAGTCCCCAAAGTAGCTCCAGTCTCTTCGACGGTTCGAGCTCCGCACAAAAGGGCGGCGGCGGTGGCCCGCAGGGCATAGAGAGCCTTCTGGTCATGAGAACTCCCAAACGTGGTCACCTCGCGGCCAGCGGTGGCCACCTTGCCATCGGCCGTCATGGCCATATTGATGACGACGTACGGACGACGCACGGCTGCCGGCCAACCGGTAGGCGGTTCAGTGGAGGAGCATGGCGTCGCCATAACTAAAGAAACGGTATTGCTCCCGGATGGC
>CANHYD010000227.1 GCA_947464705.1 Verrucomicrobiota bacterium
CGCGGCGGGCTCGACTTCACCTTGCGCCAACCGCTCGGTGTCGTCTCGGCCATCGTTCCGTGGAATTTCCCCTTCGCCATCGCCTGCTGGAAGGTGGCACCAGCGCTGGCCGCCGGAAATGCCGTGCTGCTCAAGCCCGCCTCGATCTCCCCGCTGACCGCGCTTAAATTGGGTGAACTGGCCCACGCAGCCGGATTGCCTGCCGGCATCTTGCAAGTCATCACCGGCCCCGGAGGTACGCTGGGCGACGCGCTGGTCACCCACCCGTTGATTCGCAAGGTGTCGTTCACGGGTTCCACCGAAGTGGGCCGCCGGATCATGGAATTGGCCGCGCGCAACCTCACGCGGGTGTCGCTCGAACTGGGCGGCAAGTCCCCCAACATCGTCTTTGCCGACGCCGATTGGGAAAAGGCCGCCGATGCGGCGCCGATGTCTGTCTTCGCCAATACGGGCCAAGACTGCTGCGCCCGCAGCCGTGTTTATGTCGAGCGGCCTGTCTTCGAGAAGTTTGTCGAACGCTTTGCGGCGGCCACGCGCAAACTCATCGTGGGCGATCCCAACAACGAAGCCACGCAACTCGGGCCCATGGTGTCGTCGTCGCAGCGGCAGACGGTCGAAGACTACCTGGCCGACGCCCGACGCAATGGCAGCACGGTGGTGTGCGGCGGCGGACGCCTGCCTTCGGCGGGTTTCTACCTCGAGCCCGCGATTCTCACCGGTGTGGCCCCAGAACACCGGTGTTGGCGCGAGGAAATCTTCGGCCCCGTCGCGGCGGTCGTGCCCTTCGATGACGAAGCAGAAATGCTGCGCGACGTGAACGCTTCTCCTTACGGACTCAGCGGATCGGTATGGACCCAAAACCTCTCGCGCGCACTCCGGGTTTCACGCGCGGTCCAGAGCGGTGTGTTGTCCATCAACAGCCACAGCAGCGTCCATGTGGAGGCTCCTTTCGGTGGCTTCAAGCAAAGTGGCCTTGGCCGCGATCTGGGCATGGCCGCGATGGAGGGCTACTCGGAAGTGAAGAACGTCTACGTGGCCGAATAATGTCCGCGGCCGAACACTCTTCCAACGCCATCGCTCTCCATTCCTTATGACTCTCCAACAACTCAAGGCCCAGGTGAAGTCGGGCGCCGTCGACACGGTTCTGGTGGCCATTCCCGACCCCTTCGGTCGTTTGGTGGGCAAGCGTTTCCACGCCGGCCATTTTCTGGAGTCGGTGGTTTCCCACGGCACCCACGGGTGCAGCTATTTGCTGACCGTCAATCTCGACATGGACCCGCTGGATGGCTTCGGTGTGGCCAATTGGGACACCGGGTTTGGCGATTTTGAAATGGTTCCCGATCAGGCCACCTTTCGTTTGATGCCGTGGCTCCCGGGCTCGGTGTTGGTCTTGTGTGATTTCCGACATGCCAGCGGCGCACCGGTGGCTGAAGCCCCGCGCTCGGTGTTGCGACGCCAGTTGGACCGCCTCAAGGAGCGTGGACTCACCTGCTTCTGCGCCAGCGAGTTGGAGTTTTATCTCTACGAGCAGACTTACGGCGCCGCCTTCGAGGCGGGCTACCGCAACCTCAAGCCCTCGAGCGACTACCGCATCGACTACCACCTGATGCAGCCCGGCCGGGATGAACCGTTGATGCGGGCCATCCGCAACGGACTCACGGCCGCGGGGGTTCCGATCGAGAGCAGCAAGGGCGAGTGGAGCCGTGGCCAGCATGAGATCAATTTCACCTACGGCGAGGCCATGGAGATGGCCGACCGACATGTCATCTTCAAGCAGGGGGTCAAAGAGATCGCCGGACAGCACGGCAAGTCGGTGAGCTTCATGGCCAAGGTGGCACCGACCGAGGCGGGCAATTCCTGCCATATCCACATGAGCTTGTGGAAGGCCGGCCGTAACTTGTTCTGGGATCCGAAGGCCAAGGCTGGTTCCCCGATGTTCCGCCAGTTCCTGGGCGGATTGCTGAAATATTCTCCCGAGTTGTGCCTGTTCTACGGTCCGACGATCAACAGCTACAAACGCTATCAGGCCGGGAGTTGGGCTCCGACCCGCATGGCCTGGGCCCAGGACAACCGCACCACGGGGTTCCGCGTGGTGGGGCAGGGCAATGGCTACCGCCCGGAGAACCGCATGCCTGGGGCCGATGCCAATCCGTATTTGGCCTTTGCGGCCATGATCGCCGCTGGGTTGGCCGGCATCGATGAGGGGCTCGATTGCGGCGAGCCTTACACCGGCAACGCCTACATTGATCCAAAGTTGCAGCGTCTGCCCTCGAGTCTGATCGCGGCTGCGGAGCTGTTCAACGGTTCGCGCTTGGCCCGCGAGGCCTTCGGCGACGGGGTTGTCGACTTTTCAGTGCACCACGCCCGACTCGAACATCAGGCTTTCAGCGATGCGGTGACCGACTGGGAAAAGCAGCGCTACTTCGAGCAAATCTGAGCTCCAGATCGGCTTCTTGGACGGGCTGGAAGCTTAGACAGGCTCTTAGCCCTTTTTGAGGCTCACCTTAAGGCCTGCATTGTCGGGCTTGAGGATGTAGACTGCGGCCTTGGGCATTTTTCGCTGCATGGCCGTTGCGACGGCCTCCGAGTTGTCCAAGGCCAGGCACATCAAGGTCGATCCGCTGCCACTGAGCCAGCCGCCGATGGCTCCGGCTTTCACGCCGGCCGCCAGAATGGCATCCATGCCTGGGATGAGAGGGGCCCGATAGGGTTGGTGGATGCGGTCATCGAAGCAGCCACGTAAACTCTCCAGTCGTCCGGTGGCGAAGGCCGCCGTGACCAGGGAAGCCCGGTTGAGGATGTGGATGGTGTCGGCTTTGGAAAAAGTCTGCGGCACCCGCTTCCGAGCCTCCGGTGTGCTGACCTCGAAGTCGGGAATCAGGGTGACCAATCGGATTCGACTCGGCAGCGGCACCCGGATGCATCGGACGTCGGAGCCCACGAATCCGGCGGCGGTGAACCCGCCGAAAACCGCGGGCGCTGCATTGTCGGGATGGCCTTCCAGAGCCGCGACAACTTCCAATAGTCCCTGCCGGTCTAAAGGACTGCCCGCCAGGGCGTTGAGTCCGACCACGCAGCCGAGTCGGGCGGTCACGCTGGACCCAAGCCCCCGCGCGATCGGCACATCGCCAGATAGGTGGAGATCCACCCCGAAGCGCGGGGCACGGGTCTTCTTGAAGAACGCAGCGGCAGCCTCCTCCAGCATGGCTAGGGCTCCGGC
This sequence comes from Verrucomicrobiota bacterium, assembly GCA_947464705.1. Classification (GTDB taxonomy): domain Bacteria; phylum Verrucomicrobiota; class Verrucomicrobiia; order Limisphaerales; family UBA9464; genus SXXZ01. The sequence continues at coordinate 3,221 of CANHYD010000227.1, forward strand.
CCGCGCATCCTCGGCGATCGGGGAAGTGATCTCGACGCGTCGGTCGCTCCGGCGGCGAACCGTGGCCCGATTGTAGATCGCGACGGCCAGTCCCAGGGTGTCGAAGCCCGATCCCAAATTGGCGGTCGTTCCTGGAATGCGCACGGAGGCGGATGTCATGGGCAGCATGAAACGGTAAAACCGGACTGGATCTCAATGGATTACGGCGGAGGGGGACCCGCCAGACCACAGGGACATGCCCGGGATGACTCAGTCGCCGTTGCGACTAGCGGGTGCTGTTTTCATTCCCAGTGTTTTGGGCTTCGATCGCCCGTCTTGCGGAAGAATTCGCGGCGCCGTCGCTTTCTTCCCAACTGAAGTGTTCCAGCTTACTCTAGAAGTGATGTTCGGCTTGATTCACGACTTGATGCAGTTGTCCCTCGGGAACCCACTTTTGCTGATTGGGGCTGCTTTCCAGCTTTGGATGATGGTGGATGCCTTGCGTCGCGAAGAGTGGATTTGGGCGGCTTGCATCCTGTTCTTCAGCGTCTTCAGCGCGGTGTTCTACTACTTCATGGTGTATCGGGCGCAGGGATCGGCCAGCGGCGGAATGGGTCTGAAGGGCTTCGAGTTGCCAGGTGCGGCCGATCGCCGCCGGATCAAGGAACTGGAGAGTCGGATTCATCACCTCGACAAGGCTCGGGACCATTCCGATCTGGGTGATGTCTATTTCTCCGGTGGCAAGTTGGCTAAGGCTGAGGCCTGCTACCGAAGAGCCCTCGAGCGGGATCCGGAGGATGATGACACCGTCAGTCACTTGGGGCAGTGCCTCTTGCGACAAGGGAAAGCGGCCGAGGCCAAGCCCCTCTTGGAGAAGGTTCTGACGGTCGATCCGCGACACGATTTCGGTTACACGCTGATGGCGCTGGCTGAAGCCCAAACCGCCTTAGGCGAAGTCGATGCGGCCCTCCTCAACTGGAAGCGGGTGCTCGAAAACAACAGCTATCCCAGAGCCCGAGTCCAGTACGCCGAATTGCTCGCCTCGCGCGGGATGGTCGATCAGGCACAAGCTGAGATCGATGAGGTGCTGGCCGACCAGAACCACTCTCCGGCGTTCGAGAAGAACCGGAACGCAGTGTGGATCCGGCGTGCCAAAAAATTGGAGAGCCGGTTGTGACGCATCGATCACGCTGGGGGTGGTTTCGAGCGGTCGTGTTGTCCGCCGCCGTTCCCGCGTGGCTCTGGGCGCAGACACCGCAACCTCCGGTCATCCTGCGCGAGTCGATCCAACGGCCTGCCGCGGGAGGGGTCGGGTTCGGGTTCACCGCTGATCCGGTCGATGCGAAGGCCCATCGGGTGCAGGTCGCCGCAGAGTGGCAAACCCCAATGGTGTGGTCGCTGGACCCCACGGCCACGGTGACCGAGTCGGCGCCGGGGCGTTTTCAGGTCCTGATTCCTTCACCGGCCGCAACGTTGCCGCTCTTCTATCGGATCCTGAC
>CANHYD010000228.1 GCA_947464705.1 Verrucomicrobiota bacterium
CGACCGGACCGTCAACCAATCCCATGCCCACAACCCCTCCAGAGAATTCCGTGACCCTTGACTCCGTTGAGTGGGGATTCCGCCAGATTGATCAGGACATCCGGTGGCTGTCCGATTCGTTGGTCGAGGTGCTCTCGACTCTGGGCGAAGGCGAACTGGCCCGCTGGGTTCCGTGGGCCTCCCAGGCCGACCCGGCGCTATCCACCGGGGTAGAGCCGCCGGCCCGTTTGGGGTTGGCCTTGGCTATGGCATTCCAGCTTCTCAACACGGTCGAAGAGCGCGTCTCGGAGACCTTGCGCGACCGGCGTGAGGAGTCGGGATCGCCCGAGGCCGAGCGGGGCCTGTGGGCCGACCAGTTGGTGGAGTTGGTCCGTGCTGGGGGCACCTCCGAGTCGATCCTGGAGGCTCTCCGCAGTGTGGAGGTGGAGCCGGTCTTCACGGCGCATCCCACGGAGGCCAAGCGCGCGTCCGTGTTGGAGCAGCACCGCATGCTCATGCAGTTGCTCCAGAGCGCCAGCCAGTCGGGGACCCGCCGTGCCCATCGGATTGAGCTGACCGTGCTGCTGGAACGCCTCTGGCGGACAGGCGAGATCCTGATTGAAAAGCCCACCGTGGCCGATGAGCGCCGCAACGTGCTCAACTACTTGCGCGACGTGCTGCCCGATGTCGTGCCCGAGTTGGACCGCCGCCTGAAGAATGCCTGGGAACGGGCCGGTCTGCCGATGGCCGCTTTGGCGACCGGTCCAGGTGTGCCTTCCCTGCGTTTCGGGACTTGGGTGGGTGGCGATCGCGATGGTCACCCTGGAGTCACGGCGGAGGTGACGGCCGAGACGTTGGAACGTCTGCGGGCTAATGCCTTGGTGGTCCTGCACCGTCAGTTGAATGCCCTGGCCGAACGGTTGCCGCTCTCCGAGTGGATCCAACCGGCACCGACCAGTCTCTGTGCGCTCCGTGATCAGAGCGTGGCCCTCTTGGGTGACGCGGCCCGACCAATCCTGAAGATGCATCCCGGCGAGCCCTGGCGGCAGACGGTGGAACTCATGGCGGCCCGGCTCCCCGTGGAGGTTCACCCAGGGCAGTTGGCCCAGGTCCGCGATGAACCCGGCCGATACCGCCAGCCCTCCGAGTTGGATGCGGATCTTCAGACCTTGCAGACCTCGTTAACCCAGGCGGGGGCGGGTCGCTTGGCCGATCATGATGTCGCCCCGGTCCGGCGCGTTCTGGCTTCGGTGGGGTTCCATCTCGCCAACCTCGACATCCGACAAAATTCCGCCTTTCACGATCGGGCCCTCCGCCAGTTGCTGTGTGCGGCCGGCATCGATGCCTCTCAGTGGGAAGAATGGACGGAGACCGAGCGGTTGCGGTTGTTGGAGCGCGAAATTCGTTCGCCTCGCCCGTTCTTGCATCCTTCGGCTTCGGCGGGGCCGGAGGCCGACGCGGTCTTGGGCACCTATCGGGTGTTGGCCGAGCACCTGAAAATCCACGGAGTCGATGGGCTCGGGGCGTTGATTGTCAGCATGACCCGGCGCTTGTCGGACCTTTTGGGGGTGTATGTCCTGGCCCGCGAGGCCGGGCTCTTGCGCCTCTATCCGGAGGGCATGGTGTGTTTGTTGCCGGTGGTGCCCTTGCTGGAAACGGTCGAAGACCTCGAGCGGGGTCCGGAGATGCTGCGGGCCTTTCTGGAATTCCCGGTGACCCGCGCCAGCCTGGCCCATCATGCAACTCGGGCCGGACGTCCGGGCCGGTTGTTGCAACAGGTGATGGTGGGTTATTCGGATTCCAACAAGGATGCGGGCATCGTGGCCAGCCAGTGGGCCCTCCAACGGGGACAGGCTCGCCTGGCGCGCATCGGGAGGCAGGCCGGGGTTCAGGTGCAGTTCTTCCATGGCCGTGGCGGAACCATCAGCCGTGGCGCGGGGCCGACGCACCGGTTTCTGGAGGCCTTGCCTCCGGGATCGTTGGGTGGGGCGATTCGGTTGACTGAGCAGGGTGAGACCATTGCCCAGAAGTACGGCAATCCGGGCACGGCACGCTACAATCTGGAACTTCTGTTGGCCGGGGTGACGTCAACCACGTGGTATCACCGTCGCGGAGGAGACTTCCCCGAGGCGCTGGTCCCCTTGATGGATCGGTTGGCCGCGGAGTCGAGCCGCGAGTACCGCTCGCTGCTGGAGACCGAGGGGTTCCTGACCTTCCACCGGCAGGCTACCCCGCTCGATGCGCTGGAGAACACCCGCATCGGCTCACGGCCCTCGCGCCGCACCGGACAAGCGAGCCTGACAGACTTGCGCGCCATCCCCTGGGTGTTCTCTTGGACCCAGGCCCGATTCTACCTCACGGGATGGTATGGGGCTGGGAGTGCGTTGGCGTCGCTGTCGCCCAACGAATTAGCCACGCTGCGGGAGCAGGTGCGAACGGTGCCCTTCCTCCGCTACCTGATCACCAACATCGAGACGTCGTTGGCCAGCAGTGACCTGGAGGTGATGCGTGATTATGCGGGTCTGGTGGAGGAGCCTGAGCTTCGCGAGCGGATTTGGCAGCGAATCGAGTCGGAATGGCACCGAACCCAAAGCAGCTTGGCTCTGCTGCTGGGGACGGAGTTTGTGCGGCATCGACCCCGGTTGGGCCGGACGTTGGCGTTGCGTGTGGGCCCGTTGCGCACGCTCCACCGTCAGCAAATCACGCTGTTGCAACAATGGCGCTCGTTGCTCAAAACCGGCGATACCGAAGGCGCTCAAGCCCGACTGCCGGAACTTCTCCTGACCATCAATGCCATTGCCAGTGGGCTTCGGACGACGGGTTGAAGTCCCTCTGCATCCGCGTTGTCTAGTGTTTGGCCGCGCCGTGGGATCCATGGTGAAGGGCTGCGGCCCCGGGTTGACGACCGCGTCGCCGGCTCCTCCCCCGATGGTGGTCCACTCGGTGCAGTGGGGCTTTGGTGCCCGAGGAGCCGCCGGCCGCCGGCGCGGAATGGGGTCCATGGGCATGGTGTGCGCAGCGGTGCTTCACGGAAAGTTGCCCGCAGCGGATGTGAATGGGTTGCATGATGGCTTGAGACGATTTTCGAGGGTGCCAAGTCCTAGGACAGAAACTTGAATCACCTTCTAAAGTAGCGCCCCGGTGAAGTGGCTCCATGCGGGTTCTTGTGCCACCTAGGGATGGGGTGGTTGCCCGAGGCGGGATCAGAATACGCCGTGATTGCGGTGCAACCCATCGGCCCAGTTTGCCTACAAAGAGAGACCAGAATATGTCCGCCGCCGGGCCGGGTCAGATGGGCGAAGTGGGGAGATCGAAACTCGATCGGTGCTGCTGTGGGTAGGTTGTGCTGCCGGTCCCTGTCTTCATGGACCTGGTCATTTCTGTTGGCTGTGCCAGTCCGGATTTGCGAGCGGACTTCGTTGAGGGTGAAGGGGTCGGGGTTTGCGTGTGGTTAGTGGGTTTGATTCGTAAATGCATGAAAAGCAATCATTGCATGGATCGTCGTCGGACTTGGATCGGGGTGTATGGGGTATTGGTTTTTCGGTGCCAAACATCCGGAGTTCTGGTGCCTGGGTGTTTGAGGGGTGGAAGTTCTGACTCGTCGCTTTTGGTCATCAAAAAAGGCGTGGCCACCTAATTTTGGTGGCCACGCTGGTTGCGATCCGAGGCTGAGTATTAGCCGCGCCTCAGGGTTCTGCCCTTGGTGGGTCTGCGGTGGTGTTTACTCGGCCGAGTTGGCTTCTGGGCGAGGTCCACGGCCATGGCCTTCAGGGCCACCACCCGGACCGCCGGGTCCACCTGGGCCACGGCGCTTTCCGGCGTCTTTGCCGCCGGGTCCGCCGCGGTGACCGCGATCACCGGGGCCGCCTTCGGGCCGAGCCGGGTGCAATTCGTCGCCGCTGAGGTTTCCGTCGCCGTTGGCATCGAGTTTGGCCAAGGCGGCGACCGCGTTGGAGATCTCCACTGTGTCGATGACGCCGTCGCCGTTGGCGTCCAGGGCTGCGATGATCGGGGGCACTGGGCGTCCGCGGCCTTCGGGGCGGGCCGGGCGGGTGGAGTCGGTGTCAGCAGCGGCCAGGCTCAGGGCGGCAGCGGTGGTGGCCATCAGGAGGGTCTTGTGGATGAGTTTCATGGGTGTGTGTCTGTTTGTTGTTTTGTTTTTTTGGGCGGTGGGTCCGCCCTTGTTTCGAGATCAATAAACACCCGCGGTGTTAAGGGTTGATGGGTGGATTCCGGAGAATTGTTAAGAGCCTGTAAGAGTCCTGTTGCGGAAGGGTTGGGGTGCTCCGCGGGATCGGGCCTGCGTTCGCAGGGAACGTGGGGACGGGTTGGGCTTTCGCGCTAGCGCGCGAGGGGGAACAGGGTGTGGACGTTCCAATGCTTGCTGCGGCCCGATCCCGCTCCGCTTGGCGTATTTGGGCGCTCCGCGGGATAGGGCCTGCGCTCGCTGAGGAGGCTCTGGGGAGGAGAGGCTTTCGCGCTGCGCGCTGGGGATTTTGGTGATCGCTTCCAAGGCTCGCTGCGGACCGATCCCGCTCCGCTTGGCGTATGGGGCGCTCCGCGGGATCAGGCCTTCGCTCGCTGAGGAGGCTCTGGGGAGGATTAGGTTTTCGCGCTTTGCGCGAGGGGTTTTGGTGATCGCCTCCAAGGCTTGCTGCGGCCTGATCCCGCTCCGCTTGGCGTATGGGGCGCTCCGCGGGATCG
>CANHYD010000229.1 GCA_947464705.1 Verrucomicrobiota bacterium
TCATGATCTGGGTGCCATCGTGCACCCGCATCCGACCCTCAGTGAAACGCTGATGGAAGGTGCCGAAGTGTTCTTCGGTCACTCCACTCACGTGTTCACCAAGAAGCGCGAACACTGAGTCGAATCTCCTGCAGAATCTCCGGGGCCAAGTCTCATCGACTTGGCCCCTTCTTTTTGGAGTGGTCCCGATCTGACGGACCAACATGCTGGGGAGCTGGCATCTCCATTCATCCACCTCGAGGCCAAAGCCCGATCGTCGGAAGCACGATCCCGACAACGAACAACCGCTGACCGACTTTCCGAGTCCTTGGACGCTCATTTTGCTTCCCGTGCAACGGGATCTCCCGCAGCTTCCCGAGGCCGTTGCCGCGCCTGAGGCGCCAGCCGGCTTCAATCCATGAAGAACACCCTTCGCCTCTTGATGACCACCACGCTCGCGGCCACGGCCGCACTCGCCCAGGACAAGCTCGATCTCACGGCCGAGAAGGCCCGCGCCAGTTACGCCATCGGGGCGGACATCGCCAACAGCATGAAGCGCCAGTCGCTCGACCTGGACACCAAGGCCCTGGCGGCCGGATTGGTCGATGGCATGACCGGCAAACTGCAACTGAAGGACGCCGAGCTCGAGAAGGCCATGAACGATTTCAAGACCGCTTTGATGGCGAAGCGCCAGGCGGCCCAGGCCACGGCCGCCACGGAGAACACCAAGAAGGGCACCGACTATCTGGCAGCCAACGCCAAGAAAGAGGGCGTGAAGACCACGGCCAGCGGCCTCCAATACAAGGTCATGAAGGCGGGTGCCGATGGGGGCAAGAGCCCGAAGGCCACCGACACGGTCAAGGTGCACTACCACGGCACGCTCATCGACGGCACCGTCTTCGACAGCTCCGTGCAACGCGGCGAGCCGATTTCCTTCCCCCTCAACGGCGTGATCCCGGGTTGGACCGAGGGCGTGCAGCTCATGAAGGTGGGCGACAAGTTCCAGTTCACCATCCCGTCGGCTCTGGCCTACGGCGAGCAGGGTGCGGGCGGCGCCATCGGGCCGAATTCCACCCTCATCTTCGAGGTGGAACTCCTCGGAATCGAAGCGGGCAAGTAATCGACCTGCAGTAGTTTTCGTGAACGCCGGAGGTGCTTCCCAGTGCCTCCGGCTTTTTTTCGATCCCCCAAGGACTGCAGTTACCTGGGTGGTCCCGATTGACTCCGCGCCGGGGACGGCCACGGTCACTGCAGGCAAACTCCTCACCGCACCCATGCGAACTCTCGTCGAGACTCTAGAGACGGCGCACACCCCAGAATCACTGGGAGCGGCCCTGCAGGGCGAACCCGGGCGGGTCGTCCTTCGGACCGGGATGTTCGAAGTCCCCTCGGCGCGCTACTCGATCGTCACCGCTCGCCCCTTCCAGACCTTCCAGTCCATGGGTTCCCGGTGCGAGACCCGACGCAGTGACGGCACGCGGGAGATCCAGTTCGGCAATCCGTGGGCCATCCTGGGCGCGTTGTCCGAACGCTGCGAGATCCTCGATGAGATCGACCTTCCCTTCCCACTAGGCGGTATTTTTGGTTTTTGGGGCTACGACCTGAAGGGCTTCGTGGAGCCCCGTCTCTCGCGCCATGCGGTGCACGATCTGGAGATTCCGGATTGCCGCGTCGGATTCCACGGGAGCTTGGTGGTCTTTGATCATCGACTGGGCACAGCAACCGTCATCGCTACCGGTTTGTGCCCGAACGGAGACCGCTCCGAGCAACTCGCGCGCAACGACCTGGAGTGGTGGCGCGAACGCCTGACCACTCCGCCCTCCGACGATCCAGAACCCACGTTCGAGAGACCCTCCGGAGAAATCACCGCTTCGGTGACGCGCGCGGAGTTCATTCGTTCCGTCGAAGCGGCGCAGCGTTGGATCCGCAGTGGCGACATTTATCAGGTCAACTTGTCCCAGCGCCTGAGCACGCCTTGGACCGCGGGCGGTTGGGCTCTCTTCCGCCGACTGCTGGAGGCGTCCCCCGCCCCATTCTCCGCATTCTTGGATGGCGAAGATTTCACCATCGCCTCCTCATCGCCCGAATTGTTCCTCCGCCTCAGCGGATCCCACGCACTGACTCGGCCCATCAAGGGGACACGGCCGCGCAGCACTGACCCGGTCCGGGACGCGCAGTGGATGTACGAACTCCAGCGCAGCAGCAAGGAAATGGCCGAGTTGGTGATGATCACCGATTTGCTGCGCAACGACCTTGGCCGCGTCTGCGAATACGGAACGGTGCAAGTCCCCGAATTGGTGCGCCTGGAACGCTTCACCCAGGTCCAGCACTTGGTATCGACCATCGAAGGGCGTATCCGCCCTCCCCTGACGCACTTGCAAGTGCTCGAATCGTGTTTCCCCGGGGGGAGCATCACCGGCGCGCCCAAGATCCGGGCCATGGAGATTATTGACGCTCTGGAACCTGTGGCCCGAGGTCCCTACACCGGTTGTCTCGGCTATCTGGGATTCAACCGAGAAAGCCAACTGAGTATCACCATCCGCTCCGCCATCACCCTCGACGACCGCGCTTGGTTCCATGTGGGGGCAGGCATCGTGGCCGATTCGATACCGGAGGCCGAATACGACGAAACCTTGGCCAAGGCGAGCGGGCTCTTGCGGGCGCTGCAAGGGAGCTCCGCGCCAGTTCCCGAAGTCCACTCGAGGAGGAGGCAACCGTGAGCGATCGGGTCTGGATGGACGGCCAAGTCTTGCCGGCAGCCGAGGCCGTGGTTTCGGTCTCCGACCGCTCGTTTCTTTACGGCGACGGTCTCTTCGAAAGCCTGCCTTGGAACTCCGGCCGACTGTTTCGCTGGCGCGAGCACTGGGATCGCCTGACCAGCGGCGCGCGCTTCCTCGGGATCCGGATCGCCTGGGACGAAGCCCAGGTCCGCACCGGCATTCGGTCTATCACCGCCTCGCTGGAGTCTCCTCAAGCCACTGTGCGCCTGCACCTCAGTCGGGGGGTGGGCCTCCGCGGGTATTCCCCCCGTGGCGCCGATACCCCACGGCTGATCGTGACAGTCCACCCAGCCCCGGCGATGCCCCTGGGCGGTTGGCCGGCGCTCGCCCTCAAGACTTGCCGCACCTTCGCCGTGGCCACCGGCGACCCATTGGCAGCCCACAAGTCCGCCAACAAACTCCTGAATGTCCTCGCCCGGGCCGAGGCCGAAGCCCAGGGATTCGATGAGGCCCTGTTGATCAACACCGACGGCGTGGTCACCGAGAGCTCCAGCGGGAATGTCTTCTGGTGGGAAGAAGGCTCGCTCCATACACCCCCGCTGTCCGCCGGCGCGCTGCCGGGGGTGACCCGCGGAGCGGTCCTGGATTGCGCCCGTGAACTGGGCTGGACGGTCACCGAAACCGCGGCCCTCCCCTCGCGCCTGGGCTCCTCCCGAGGCATCTTCCTGACCTTCAGCACGCGGGGGCTCGTTCCGGTGCGAGCGCTAGACTCCCTGGCCGTGCCCATCGAGGCCCGACAGTCACGCCTTCAGGATGCATTCCTGCAACGCTGTGACCAGGAGTGGGAGCCGGTCTGACTGATCTGGGGCAACGACCCCAGAGAGTCTGCAGAAGCTCACTTTGAAGGGGTCGTCGCCGGGACCGGAGCGGCTGGAGCGTCGGCCAGCTTCTTGGCGACAGGAGCCGAAGATTCGACCTTGAGCGACGCGGCCCAAGCTTCGCGCGCGAGATCCCAACGACCTAAAGCTGCGGCCGCATCCCCCAAATGGTCCAACACGGTGGCGTCCGGTTCGGTCAATTTCTGGCGAGCTTGGGTCAACCACTCCAGTGCCTCCGGATACCGCCCCAGCTTGAAGAGCACCCAACCCATGCTGTCCATGTAGGCTGGATTCTCAGGTTCGGCCTGGAGCGCCTGCTCGATCATCGCCCGAGCCCGGGGCAGGTTCTTGCCCTTCTCGGCCCACAGGTAGCCCAGATGATTCAAGGCCTCGTCGTAGTCCGGCTTCAGCTCGAGAGATTTCTCGAGGTACTCGATACACCGAGCCTCGTCGCCCTTTCGTTCCAGCACCGCCCCGACCTGGAAATAGAAGCGATGGTCGGTGAGCGGCGGTTGATTGGTGGCACCCAGCGTTTCCGCCGCCGAGTAAGCCTCTAGCGCTTGATCGAACCGCTTGAGCTGCGAGCGCGCCACCCCGGAGAGATATTCCAGGCGGAATGAGGGCGGGACTTCTTTGCGAGCCCGGTCGAGGACGGCCACCGCATCCTCAGGTCGATTCAAACTCAACAGGGCCACGGCCAGATCCGTCTGTGCCGGTTCCAAGGCCGGATTGAGCAGGACGGCCCGCTCGAAATGGTTGCGAGCCCGCTCAAACTGCTTCTCCTGAAGGGCTACGACCCCCAGAAAATAGTAGGTCACGGGATTGGCCGGATCGATCTTGCGCAAGGCCTCCAACTGACGACTGGCTTCCGGAATCCGCCCGGAGCGGAGGTACAGTTCGGCCAAACGCGAAACAGCCGCAGGATTCCGCGGAGACCGTTCCTGGAGTTCACGAAGCACCGCCTCGGATTGCTCGGCTTGACCCAACTGCGCATAGCGGTCGGCCAGACGCAGCGAAATGCCAGGGTCCTCGGGTTTCAGAGCACGTGCCTGGGCGAGGACTTCGAGCGCAGCCGCCTGGGTCTGAGGCTGCAGCTTGGGA
>CANHYD010000230.1 GCA_947464705.1 Verrucomicrobiota bacterium
CACAAGTCATCGATCGAGGGGGTGAAGTTCGACGTGCACCTCGAGGGCGAAGCCTGTGGTCACGGTCACGAGCACGGTCACGGTCACGAGCACGGTCACGAGCACGGTCACGGTCACGAGCACGGTCACGGTCACGAGCACGGTCACGGTCACGGTCACGGTCACGGTCACGGTCACGAGCATGGGCACGAGCATGGGCACAGCCACAGCGAGGAGCGCACCTTCGCCATGATCCGTGGGTTGATTCAGGGCAGCACGTTGTCCGACTGGGTCAAATCCAGGTCGATCGCCGTGTTCCACCGCGTCGCCGTGGCCGAGGGCAAGGTGCATGGGCTTCCGCCGGAGTCGGTCCATTTCCATGAAGTGGGCGCAGTCGATTCTATTGTGGACATCGTCGGGGCCGCGATCTGTCTCGAACTGCTGGGCCAACCTCGTATCACCAGCGCCCCGGTCGTTGAAGGCACCGGCTTTGTGAACTGTGCCCATGGGCGATTCCCCATACCCACCACAGCGACCCTGGAAATCCTTGGAGCACGAGGCATCGGAGTGACCCAATGCGAGGAGCCTCATGAACTGGTCACCCCCACCGGAGCGGCCCTTTTGGCAGAATTCGCGGAATCCTTCGGCCCCATGGGATCGATCAAGGCCCAGCGGATCGGGTACGGACTGGGAACAAGAAACAACAAGACCCGCCCGAACGTTTTGAGGGCTATCCTGAGTGAGGGAGCCGAAGGCTCTGCTACGCACGATTGGTTGACCGATCAGGTGGCCGTATTGGAAACCAACTTGGATGATATTTCTGGGGAGATCCTCGGGCATGTCTTGGACAAAGCCCTGAGGCTGGGTGCTCTGGATGCCTTCCACACACCCATCCAGATGAAGAAGCAGCGACCCGGGGTCCTGCTGACCCTGCTGTGTGAACCCGATGACGCCGATCGATTCACCGAGTTCCTCCTGCTGGAAACGTCGGCATTCGGCGTCCGACGAACCGTGGCAGAACGTCGCAAACTGCAACGGGACCACATCGCGGTGAAGACGCCCTTCGGAACCGTGCAGGTCAAACGTGGCTTGCTCAATGGCAAGGTCGTCCAGTCGGCACCCGAGTATGAATCCTGCAAAGGGGTCGCGGCCATGGCCGGGGTGCCCGTCAAGGAGGTCTTCGACGCCGTACGCCGATTGCTGCCCTAGCCGGACCGATTTCCGTTGGGAGCAACGCGAAGTCGCTGCCAGAACGACTGCTTCAATCGAATCGTTCCGGACAAAGAACCATCATCGAAGCCCAGGCTGCAGAGCGCCTCGTTGACGGCCTGATCCGGGACGTGGACTACGACGAGCGCGGGGTCCGGGATGACAAAGTCCTTGCATTCCAGCCGTGGAAGCGTAGCCAACGGTTATGAGACTCCTGTGGTGGATGGCCCTTTATTCCTGTGCAGCCTCCGTGTCACTGGCGCAAGGAATCCGCGGTGTCACTCGACGGACTCCCACCGTGATCCAAGGTCAGATGGCCTCACAATTCTTTGCGGCTGGTGGCGTACCATTGAATCCGGTCAACCCGGCTCTGGCCACAGTGCCTGGGGCTTCCCCGAACAGCGCTCAGGGAAACCGAGGTGTCGCAGCGATGCCCGTTCCGATGGTTCGCCCCGGAAACGGACCGACTGCTCCACTGAACCACCCGGGAACTGTGCCCAAGAAGCCCAGCTACTCGGCTTACCCGGCAGCGACCTCGGCGGTCAACGCGCCGCGTCGTTAAGCTCGGATCGACTCAGTCCGCGGGATCGTAACCCAGGCTGCTGAACTATTGAGCGAGACACAAATTGAGCCGACTTCGAGGGCGTGGGGTGCGCGGGGAGCATTCTGAAAAACGTGACCTGCGCAGGCTTGATTTATTGCCAGAGAAAAACCATCCGATAGGCATCGCCCGACGAAACTTGTCAGCCTGGGCCAAACGCCGAGGGCCGGACTCGTTTACTAGGATTCAATCGACGGTCGCAGCACAAACCATTTCCAGAACGCGCCGAATCCCTCCGTCTCCTCCATTGCTGGGTTCCTGGAACGGCGTGCCTTGGAGAGGCTTCCAATCGTCCCGGTCCTTGCCTCCGGGAGGCTGTGGAACCCGGGTCAGGGCAGGATCATATTGCCCGTGATTTCCGCCCATCTTGTAGATCACCAAATCGAGCGACGGCACCACGATCAAGGCGAAGCCGCCCGCTCCGGACTTCCAGAAGGCATCCCTCGGGGCCCCGGCGACATGACCATCGGCATTGTGTTCAAACATCAAGCTGTAGGGACTGTGCGGATTGAACCGAGACATCTGGCGACATTGGGCGATGTAGTTGGATGGCACCAATTGCCGGCTTCCCCAACGTCCATCCTGCGACAAGCAATAGCCAAAGCGTAGCGCATCGGTGGCAGCAACGGCAATGCTGCCCGCGCCATTGGCATGGGGCAGCGTGATGTCTCCTCGGTGGAGGCAATAATTCCAGGGGCCCCATCCCATGGGCTTGGCCAAGCGCGCATTGATATACTCCCGCAGATCCATGCCACTGACCCGGCGCAGCACCATGGAGGCAATGTGCGGCTCGGGTGACGAGTAGGAGTAACCGCCCCCAGCGTTGGTCCACATCGCGCAACGGAGCGATGATCCGTCCAAATCCCGGAGGTCTTGTCCCGGCACGGCTTTCAGGGGAAACGATCGCCCCATGACCACCGCAGTTGGAGCCCCGCCCTCCCCCGTGTATCCCCCGCTCATGCACAATAAATGTCCCAGCGTGATGTCTGCTCGGCGGGGATCGTCTAAACGCCCCTCGGGTGAAAACGCCTCCGGCAAGAATTCCGGAGTGAACACCCGGGTATCGAGACCGGATGGAAATCGGTCTGGGAATTCCTGAAGAAGGATTCCGCAAGCGATGCTGGTGTAGGCCTTGCCGGTCGAGGCCATGTCCGGACGCGCCTCCCGATTGGCACGCCCCACATAACGTTCCAAGGCCAGCCAACCATGGCGTACGACTAGAAGCCCGGCATTCTGGGAACAGCGCTGGGTGTACTCCCAGGCCTGATCCAACCGACGGGCATCGAGGCCGGCCCGCCGACGGATCAAGGACTGACCGTTGGTCGCACAACGCCAACCGCCCTCGGCATCGGAGGGTGGAAAATAGACGGCAGAAACCGGAAGGGCCGCTGCCAAGAGGATAAACATCCAGCGGCATCCAACCGCACTGATTAGCATCCCTGATTGAAGTACCCCAGTTGGGCGTGGGTCAATCGCGACCACTGGAAGTGTGGCGTCACCGAGTGAACACCAACACCGATCCTTCAGCTCTGAAGATTGCAATACCCCATACCGACGGGTTGAGTGCCGACGGAGGATGCTCACTCCAGCGGCAACGGACCACCGGCGGGCTCTTGCTGGGAAATGCAGTGGAAAGAGCCCAGCCCCCAGATCAATTCCGTCGAATCGATCCCGATGACCTCTCGTCCTGGAAATAGCGGACGGAGCACCTCGAGAGCCCTTGCGTCATTAGCATGCCGATAGGTCGGCACCAGCACGCAACGGTTGGCGATGTAGAAATTGGCATAGCTGGCCGGGAGACGCTGGCCGTCGTATTCCACCACACCAGGCATGGGCAATTCCACGATGCGCAGCGCATTGCCGTCCTGATCCTTCATCGACCGCAGACGGTGCAGATTCTCCTGCAGGAGACCGTAATTGGCATCAGTCGGGTCCTCTTCGACCACAGTCACCACGGTCTGTGAGTCCGTAAACCGAGCGATGTCATCGATATGCCCGTCGGTGTCATCGCCGACGATTCCATCGCCCAGCCAGAGGATATGGCGAACACCGAGATAATCCCGCAACTGCTGTTCAATCTGCACCCGATTCAATTTCGGATTCCGGTTTGGATTCAGCAGACAGGCCTCGGTCGTCAACAAGGTTCCGGCACCATTCACTTCGATCGATCCCCCCTCAAGGATCATGCCTGGCGAGTAAAGCGGCAGCCCCCGCAGAGCCGCCACATGGCGAGGCACTGCGTCGTCCAGATCGTAGGGAGGATACTTGCCGCCCCAAGCATTGTAGTCCCAATCCACAACAACGCGCTCGCGGATCCCCGCACGATCACGCACCAGAAAGATGGGCCCATGGTCTCGGCACCAAGGCTCATAGGCCGGAAAATGGTGGAATGAAACCCGATCCAGCGGCGTTTGCCGATCAGAGAGGAGCCCTCGAACCCAATCCTCCTTCTCGGCATTCCAGACATTGATATGCACCGACTCAACCCTCACCAGAGCCCGGATCAGCTCCGCATACACATCGGGTACCGTCTCGTACTTGTCTGGAAAACTGATCCCCTCCGGACGCGGCCAAGTCAGCCAAGTACCCGAGTGCATTTCCCATTCAGCCGGCATCCGAAAACCCAAACCCGCCGGTGTCAGACTCAAATTCATCTCCCCCCCATTCAAACCGATCTCCCCCCCAAAGCCAACCCATCCCACCAAAATTATTACATGGTGACAGGTTCAATGTGATTGACCGGAAACGGTGAGGGGCATTACATTCTTTCCATGCGAAGGGCTCGAATCAAGGAGGTGGGGGCGGTCTACCACTGCGTTTCTCGCACCGTCGGGGGGCAGTTCTTGCTCGATGACCTCGCCAAACATCGCTTGGTCGATCTGCTCTTC
>CANHYD010000231.1 GCA_947464705.1 Verrucomicrobiota bacterium
CGGCCGCCGCCTCCTCCTGCCATAGGTCAGGAGTTTTTGGCTGCGGTTTCACGGCGGAAGGCGGCCGTATCGAAGCCTTCCTGCTTGGCCTTGGTGACCATCACCTCGACGTTGGTCGCGGCGGTCTCCAGGTCGAACTTCAGCTTCTCCATCATCTCGTTGTAGATGTTGAGGAAGAAGACGCCGATGATGGCGATGCCCAAACCAGCGGCCGTGGCGATGAGCGCCTCGCCGATGCCGCCCTGAATCTCAGTCATGGCGCCGGCGATGCTCGATTCGCCCATCTTCTGGAAGGAACCCATGATGCCGGTGACCGTGCCCAGCAACCCCAGGAGCGGGGCGAGCGTGATGCAGGTGTCGATGAGCACCATGAACCGACCGGCCCGCTTGATCTCCGCACCGGCGGCTACTTGGAGCGCCCCCTGCAGGGATCCGTGCACGTGGGTCAGACCGTGGTAAATCATGCGCACCACCGGGTCGTCGGATCCCCGAGTCTGGGCCACAGCCGCCTTGAAATCGCTGTTTTCCATCGCTCCCAAAGTGCTTTCCAGTTGGGCCATGTCACGGCGGCGCCCCAGGAAGAACCAAAAGATTCCGCGCTCGGCGACGACCGCAAACAGGATGATGGCGACGAGGGCGATCGGATACATGATCGGTCCGCCCTTGGTGAAGTATTCGGCGAGGGTGTTGGCGAGCATTGTGGCGTCAGTCGGAGGGGTTGAAAAAACGGAAAGTGAGGAAAGATCGAGGGTTTCGGGATGTCAACGAAGGCGGTATTCGAAGGGAATAATCCAGTCTCCGGCGTCCTCGGGACGGAAACGCCAGAGTCGGCGAACATGCTGTCGGAACGAATTGTCGAGCGTGGAGCTTCCGGAGGAGGACAAGAGCTTCAACTCCGTGATCCCGCCGGTGGCATCAATGGTGACCAAAAACTCTCCAGCGCCGGTCTCCCGTCGGACCTGCGCTTCGCGGGGGTACGGCGGCTCGGGCGTGAAACGCCCCTCGCCCGCACCCTTGCCCGACTCGAATCGACGTGGACCCGTCGGGGCTGCCGAAGCGTTGCGGCGGGTCTCCCGCGGCGGCGGCACGGCAAAGTTGGGGTCCTTGGAAATGATCACCGGTCCCTTCACTTCGACCGCAAATGCGACATTGGCATCCGCGGGTGCCACCACAACCGCGGGCACAGACACCGGTTCTGCCGGGGCCGGTTCGTCCGGAGGGGTGTCTTCCTCGGAGACCACCTGCTGTTGGGGCTCCTGCTTGAACTCGCGGATTTCTACCGGCTGAACCACTTCTTCGGCAGCGAACTTTTGGAGCACCAATCCTGGGGGGTGAGCAATTCCCAACACTCCACCCGCCAGGAAGAGCGCGCACACCGTGTTCATCCAGATCAGGCGCAACCCGGTGTCTTCGGCAGCCTGCGGGAGACTGGATCGGTACAGTTCAGACTGCAGAGTGTAGGCGGGCCCGCTGCTGACGGCGGCAAAAGCGGCATTCATGGTCAGAGATTCCTCCCGAGATTGGAGCTGTTCCCCGGAATAGGCCTGTACCCAGGATTAGGGCGGTAGCCGTGCGGCTCACCGGAGTATCCGAGGTAGGGACGGTTCGCAACGGACGGTGTCCGAGGGTCTAACCCTACGGGCTTGTTCCGGATAGGGATTGAAAGAGGGACTGGCACCCAAGCCATGCGTGGCTGAGCCCAGTCCAATTGGAACAAGCCTTGAGCCCAAGCCCTGAAGGGACCGGCATCGCCAGTCCTAGAAAGGGCATTCTGTAAAAATTCAGCCAGATATCTCATCTCCTAACCCTGGATTTCCGGAAGCGATCTCTGTGCCATCCGGAAGACTCGCAACGATCATGAACCAATTTCACTAATCGGCAATGCTGGGGTGCAGACACTTCATGGCAAGCCCAAGGGTTCCCCGTCGCCAATGCTCCAGTGTCCAATATTCTGCGCCTCATTCACGCGGGGTCAGAACCACCTGGGTGCCGGTCAGGATATCATGCAGCGCCCGCTTTTCTGGGGCCAAAACCATGAGGTAACCCAAACCGAAGCTGAGAACGCTGAGCAATTCGGCACAGTAGCGACGGAAGGCTCCCCCATAGCTCAAGGGCGAGCCATCGAGGGTGACCACGCGGAGTCCCAGCAACCGTTTCCCGGGAGTGGCTCCGAAACGCCCTTGAAATCCCACGCTGTAGGCCAAACTCACCGCGATATAGAGGGCCGTGAAAATCAGCTGGAATTTCAACAGTAGCCAAAGATCGGGCTGGGCATCGCCGGTCAGTTCCAACTGCCCCTGCACCTGCTTGAGCAACTCTTGGAGGGATTCCCGCCAGGGCATCACCACCAGGTTCACCAGGAAGAGGATCACCATCCAGTCGGCCACGAAGGCCACCAGGCGGGGCACAAACCCGGCCCGATAAAACACCAGAGCCGCCGGTGATTCGGGCTCGACCTCTGGACGGGGCAGATCCCAGGCCAGCTCATGACGCTCCGCGGCCACGAGCCAGCGCTCATCGGCCTCACTCCAGACCAAAGTCGCGGAGCCTATCCGTCCTTCTTGAGCCCATTCGCGTAATTCCTCCAGTGAGCCGGAGTATTCGCGGCCATCAGAACCAATCATCGTGTAGGGTGAAGACATGAACGAGGCCGCTGACATAGAGCCTCTGTGCAGAATCAGCAACCGACTTCATGATCGAAGATATTTGAAGCGTTGCGGTTGAAACCGTCCCCGGTTCCGGGTGTCCTTGATTTCAGCGTCGCTTCCCCCCTCATGAATTCCACCGACCCTTCCGCCGTTTCCGTCGCCGCGATCGAACAATTGACCGCCCGGCGACAGGCATTGGTGGAGCAAATTGGCAAAGCGGTGATCGGACAGCAGGAGATCATCGACAACACCTTGCTGACGCTCTTCGCCGGGGGACATGCGCTGATCACCGGCGTCCCGGGTCTGGCCAAGACCCTGCTGATCCGCTCCCTCAGTCAGGCGGTGGACCTCCAGTTCAACCGCATCCAGTTCACTCCCGACCTCATGCCCAGCGACATCACCGGAACGGATGTCCTGGAGGAGGATCCGGAATCGGGCCGACGCAGGCAGGTGTTCCTGCCCGGGCCGGTGTTCTCCAATCTGATCCTGGCCGACGAGATCAACCGGACACCGCCCAAGACCCAAGCAGCCATGCTGGAGACCATGCAGGAGCGGCAAGTCACCGTGGGCGGGAAGACCTACCCGCTGCCGAAGCCCTTCCACGTGTTCGCCACCCAGAATCCCATCGAACAAGAGGGCACCTACGTGTTGCCGGAGGCGCAGGCCGACCGGTTCATGTTCTGCTTGAACACGACCTATCCCTCGCTGGCCGAAGAAGAGCGGGTGGTGCGGGAGACGACCGGCACCTCACAAGCGGTGATCACTCCTGTCATCACAGGGCCTGAACTCATCGAAGCTCAGAAGCTGGTGCGCAGTGTTCCCGTCCGTGACGAAGTGATCGCCTATGCAGTAAGGCTGGTCTCCCGCACCCGGCCTGAGACGTCGGATGCCCCGGCTTATATCCGCGAGTTTGTGCGTTGGGGGGCCAGCCCGCGTGCCTCTCAATTCTTGGTGCTGGGGGCCAAGGCCCGCGCCGCGACCACGGGCCGCCTCTGCGCGGACGAAGAGGGGATACGGCATGTGGCCCGACAAGTCCTGCGCCACCGCATCAATCCCAACTTCAACGCCCGCGCCCAAAAAGTCAGTGTGGAGACCTTGATCGACCGTCTTTTGAAGGACGTTCCCATCCGGTAACCCCAGTCCGTTGCCGGACTCATTGAAGCCATGTCCCCACCCCTCCCCATCGACTCGCGCTTGCTGGCGTCGGTAGAAGATCTGCCGCTCCTGGCCCAGGGCGTCGTGGAAGGCTTCCTGGACGGGCTTCACCGCAGCCCGTTCCTCGGTTATTCGACCGAGTTCGCCAGCTACCGCCAGTACGTTCAGGGCGACAATCTCCGCCACCTCGACTGGAAGGTCTGGGCGCGCAGTGACGCGCTCTACGTCAAGCAGTTCGAAGATGACACCAACTACCGGTGCCAGATCTACCTCGACACCTCGGCCTCCATGGATTTCGGGACCGGGCCGGCCCACAAGTTCACCGTTGGCCGACTGCTGGCGGCGGCACTGGCCCACTTGATGATTCTGCAGCGAGATGCACCCGGACTGGTTCTCTTCGGACCGGACAGCCGTCAGGCGCTCCCCTGCGCCGCCTCCCGAAACCAGGCCCTGGAACTCTTCGCCGCCCTGGCCCTAGCCCAGGCGGGCGGCCAAACAATCGTGGGTTCGGACCTCTTCGGCATTGTCCAAGCCATGGTCCGGCGAGGGCTCTCAGTGGTCATCTCGGATTTTTTCACCACCGACGATTCGGGCTTCGAGCTCTTGCGCCAACTCCATGCCCACCGCCAGGAGACGATCGTCTTCCACCTCCTGTCTCCGGAAGAGCTGGAGCTGCCCGAGACCGGGGAATGGATCTTGGAGGACAGCGAGACCGGCGAGGAACGTGTCGTCCACCTCGACGATGTGCGGGAGGGATATCGTCAACGGCTGGACGCATTCTGCGATCGATTGAAGACCACGTGCGAGGGGTACGAGTTCGACTACGTGCGCCTCTCCACCGGCGAGCCCCTCGACCAGGCGCTGAAGGCCTACC
>CANHYD010000232.1 GCA_947464705.1 Verrucomicrobiota bacterium
ACCGTGAGGCCGACGGGGCCGGTGTACACCGACTGCGGGCGGATCAGGCGGTTGTCGGCCAACTGCTCGAGCACGTGGGCTGTCCAACCGCTGGTGCGAGCGATGGCGAAGATGGGGGTGAACAGGTCGGTAGGAATCCCGAGGCTGTAGTACACCGTGGCGCTGTAGAAATCGACGTTCGCGTGGAGGTTCTTCTCCGTGAGCATGATCTCGGCAATGCGCTCCGACATCTGGATCCACTTGGGCTCACCGAGCTTGGAGGACAAGATCTGGGCCATGCGCTTGAGGTGCGGGGCGCGCGGGTCGAGCACTTTGTACACGCGGTGGCCGATGCCCATGATTTTGCGCTTCTGGGCCAAGCAGTCGGCCACGTAGGCATCGACCTGATCGAGCGAACCAATCTCCTTGAGCATCTTGATGACACCCTCGTTGGCGCCACCGTGGAGGGGGCCCTTGAGAGTGCCAATAGCCGTGGTGACCGCCGAGTACATGTCGCTGAGCGTGGCGATGGTGACGCGGGCGCTGAAGGTGGAGGCGTTCATGCCATGGTCGGCATGCAGCACGTAGCACATGTCCATGGTGCTCTCCTTTTCAACGGAGGGCTTCTCGCCATCGATCATCCACAGGAAGTTGGCGGCCTCGCCCAGCTTGGCATCGGGCGCGATGAGCGGCAGGCCTTGGCGGGAGCGGTGGAAATAAGCGGTGATGACCGGAATCTGGGCGATGAGGCGCAGGGCCTTGCGGCGCTGGGCATCCATGTTGTCGTCGTCGGCGGTGGTGTCGTAGCAGCCCAACGCGCTCACGCCGGTGCGGATGGCGTGCATCGGGGGGCAGTCCTTCGGCAGGTTGGTGAGCAGGTCGATGACTCCCTGGGGCAGCTCGCGATAGCCCGCCAGCACGGCCTTGAGGTCGGCCAGTTCTTTGGTGTTGGGCAGGTGGTTGTGGTACAGCAAGTGCACCACTTCTTCGTAGCTCACCTTCCCTGCCAACTCGTTGATGTCGTAGCCGCAATAAATGAGCTGCCCGATGTCTCCGCGCACGTCACTGAGCCGGGTGTGGGCGGCAATAATGCCTTCAAGGCCCTTGGAAACGGACGGAGAAGCGGGAGGGGTGCTCATGTTGTTTGGGGAGAAAAGGAGCGCGTTTTTATCTATCCGCAAGTCTGTTGGGCAGATGAAACAGGCGTCAACGAATTACCCGCCTCGTTTTGAGGTTCTCCGTCGCGGGCCCGTGACGATCACGGCAACTCCTCCGGCGATTGCGAAATCAACCCTGGCCTGAACGAGGCCTACCAACAATTTTTCGAACCGGGAAAGCGTCGCCCTCGACGATGATTGGTTTTCCGTGAGCGTGTTTTTCGAAAACCTTACGCATTTCCTCGAGTTGCCACAGCACCTGACGGGGAGTCGAGGGCCGCCCGACCTGGCGCCGTATCGAAAATGAGGGGGAGTCGGCCGGCTGATCCATGAGGATCAGGTTATTGCTGGCACCTGCCGCGGTCAAACTTCCCTGCCCCTGCTGCTTCGGTCCGGATCGGCGGATCGGCCGAGACCGGCATCGCGGGTTTTTCAAGGCCGGCAGGCTTGCCTCGCGGCCGTCCCCGCCGACAATCGTCGCACATGCATTCACAGCCGCACGATACGGAGATCGCCTGCCTGCCCCAGATTCCATCGGGGGTGCGAGTCCATCGGCTCGACAATGGGCTGGAGCTGATCATCCGCGAAGATGCCTCAGCCCCGGTCGTGAGCGTGCAAGCGTGGGCCCGCGCGGGCAGCATCGATGAGGGTCCGTGGCTGGGGGCCGGCTTGTCCCACGTGCTCGAACACATGCTCTTCAAGGGCACTAGCACCCGGGGCTCCGGTCGCATCGACCAAGAGGTCCAGTCTGCGGGCGGCTACATGAACGCGTACACGAGCTTCGACCGCACCGTGTATTGGATCAATGTGCCCGACTCGGGGGCCACCACGGCCATCGACATTCTCTGCGACATCTTCCAGAACGCGACGTTGCCGGCCGATGAACTCGAGAAGGAACTCGACGTCATCCGGCGCGAAATGGACATGGGCGAAGACGATCCGGGACGTCGCTCGAGCAAGGGGCTTTTTTCGGCCGCTTACACCAAGAGCCCCTATCGCTATCCGGTCATCGGACTGCTGGACCTCTTCAATCGCATCACTCGAGATGATCTGCTGGCGTATTACCGCGCCCACTACGCACCGAACAATTGCTTCCTGGTGGTGGTGGGCAATGTGCAGGCCGACGCCGTCATCGAACAGGTGCGCAAGGCCTATGCCGGGACTTCGGCTCGAACGCTGCCGGTGAACTATCGGGCCTCGGAACCGCGACAAATGTCGCCTCGCGAAGAGCTGGAACTGGCTCCGGTCGAGCATGCGCACTTCCACCTGAGCTGGCACATCCCCGACCTGACGCACCCCGACGTGCCCGTGCTGGACGTGCTCTCGACGCTATTGGGCGGCGGGCGCAGTTCGCGCCTGTATCAGGCGGTCCGCGAACGCACTTCCCTCACGCACTCGGTCAGCGCGTGGATTTACACCCCGGGCTTGAGCGGGCTGTTTGGCGTGAGCGGCGTGTGCGATGGCGGCAAGTTTTCCGAAGCGCAAACGGCCATCCTCCGCGAGGTGGTGCGCATGGGCAAAGAACCCGTTTCGGCCGCAGAATTAGCCAAGGCGGTGAAGCAATTCACCGTGGGCACCTTGTCCTCCCGAAAGACGATGGAAGGACAGGCTCAAGACCTGGGAGGCAATTGGATGGCCGCCCAAGACCTGCACTTTTCGGAACGCTACTTGGCGGCCGTGCGCGCCGTCACCCCCGACGACCTCATCCGCGTCGTCCGCACCTACCTGCGCGACGACAACCGCACCGTGTTCGGGCTTTTGCCCAAGGAATCGGGTGTGCCGCGGGAGTTCCAGGCACCGACAGTGGTCGCCCACCCCATCGTCAAGCTGACGCTCTCCAACGGGTTGCGGGTGCTGGTGAAGGAAGACCACCGACTGCCCTTCGTGGAATTGCGGGCGGTCTTCGAGGGGGGCCTGCGCGTAGAAACCCCAGCCAACTCCGGCATCACCTCGATGCTCTCACGGCTCTTCATCAAGGGCACTCCCACCCGCTCGGCTGAAGACATCGCCCAGGAAATCGAAAGCCTCGGCGGCAGCATCGAAGCCTATGGCGGCAACAACACCTTCGGCCTGAGCGGCGAGGTGATGCGCGAAGACCTAAAGCAGGGGCTGGCTCTCTTCACTGAAATCCTCCTGCGACCGAGCTTCCCCGAGGCCGCGCTCGAACGCGAACGCGAGGCCCAGTTGGCGTCCATCCGCGGCCAGCGCGATCAACTGCTGCAATGCGCCTTCAAGGCGATGCGACGGGGCCTGTTCGGCGACCAGGGCTACGGGTTGGATTCGCTGGGCAATGAATCGGTCATCCGCGCCCTCGGTTCCGCCGACTTGCGCGAGTTCCACGCCCGCTGGACGGTGCCGGGCAATGGTGTGCTGGCCGTCTTCGGAGACGTGGATCCGGAGGAACTCCGGCAATTGCTCGAAACCCATCTCGCCGGCTGGAAAGACCAACCACGGCCGGAGCTGCCAGTGCCGGTGCCGGTTCAAACGATTCCCCGTTCGGAAGAATCGCGCGAAAAGGAGCAGGCGGTGCTGGCCCTGGGTTTCCACGGAACCAGCTTGAGTTCTCCCGATCGCTTCGCCTTGGAACTCATCCAGGAGGCTTGCAGCGACATGGGCTCTCGATTGTTCATGCGCATCCGCGATGAATTGGGCCTGGCCTACTATGTCGGGGCCAGCGTCCTCACGGGCCAGACCCCGGGGTACTTCGCCTTCTATTGCGGAACTGCCCCAGAGAAAATCGAACTCGTGGAAACGGAACTGCGGGCTCAGGCGGAAATCTTGCGGACCGAGGGCTTGAGCGACGAGGAGTTGGCGCGGGCCAAGGCCAAGATCATCGGCCAGCGGAAGATTGCGCGACAGGAGCTCGGCGGCTTCGCCATGAGCACGGCCTTGGATGAGCTTTACGGACTGGGCTACTCTCACTTCGAGTCGGAGACCCAGCGCTTCGAGTCGGTGACGGCCGCCGACATCCGCGCCGCGGCCCAGCGCTATCTGGACCCGGCCCACTCGGTGGTGGCCATCGTGCGGGGGCAGTCCTGAGGGTGCCAGGGCCCCGAAATTATTGAGGAGACTCAACACGAAGGCCCGGATTCTTTACAGAATCCGGGCCTTGTCTTAGGCCTTGTCTTGGGCCTTGGCGATCAGGTCCTGGCGAACCGGACCCAAGCAATTATTTCGCGCGTTCCTTGAGCACCTCGAATTGCGGGGTGCCGTCCCGGATGAAGCTCACGAGGATGCGCCCTTTGGCCTTGGACACCTCGGTCTGAAACTCCTTCGGAGTGCGGACCGGTTCGTGATTGATGTCGGTGATGATGTCACCGGGCTTGATCTCGTAGCGATCGGCCAAGGATCCGGGCTGGACCTCGGTGACGATGACACCTCCGGTGACCTCGACTTCGAATTGTTTGGCCAACTCCTTGGTCAACGGTTTGATGGTCATGCCCAACTCCATCACGCCGGCGGGCTCTTTGGAGGATTTGGGCTTGCGGCCGGAGGCCAGCATGTCGCGGGTGGGCTTCTCATCGGGCTTCACCTGG
>CANHYD010000233.1 GCA_947464705.1 Verrucomicrobiota bacterium
GGGGTGGGTCATGGACTATGCCGACCTCAAGGCAGCCTTCCAGCCCATCCATGATCGGATCGACCACAACTACCTCAATGAAATCCCGGGCCTAGAAAACCCCACCAGCGAGCGGTTGGCCGTGTGGCTTTGGAACGAACTGAAACCACGCCTGCCCCTCTTGAGCGAACTGGTCATCGCCGAGACCTGCACCTCGCGCTGCGTGTACCGCGGTCGATGAGGTGGGAGTCCGCCTCCGATCAGGCGACCCGGTTGACGGGGATCTTGATGACCACTTTGCGAATCGGGGTCGGTTGCCCATGGATCACTTTCGGACGATGAGCATCACTGGGGAAAAAGATGGAAAACCGACCGGCTGCCTGCGTGATGGGCGTGTAATCGTCCGCAGGATGCCAAAACTGCACATCGTTGCCGAAGGGGCCATCCGGGCTCAGAGCATCGCGGGGGATCCAGTCGATCGTCTCGATGCCGGCGATGGTGTACTGGATGTCGATGTGCTCCCGGTGGCTTTCAAACCGGCAGACCGGGCGTTCCTGGGTGGTGTACTCCTGAACCGACGCATGCAGGGTGGGCCCGTCCAACTCATAGGTTCCCAGCGGGGTCTCTGGAGTCAGGGTCCGCAGCCAGTCGAGACACAATCCCCAGACCGGGCTGGATCGGAGGAACGGAGACCAGGTCTCAGGACAATTCAGGGTGGCGTGGAGCATGGTGTCGGAGGGATCTTCGGAGGTTGGAAATCGCAGCGCTGGATCAACGGGGCCTGAGAAACTTCGCGGCAAAGGCTCCATCGACCGATGTCCGCACCGGATGGAGGCTACGCCGCGCCGACTCGGTCCATCCGGGGTGATTCTGGAGGAATGCTTCGACCACCTGCTCGTTCTCCTCCGCTTCCAGACTGCAGGTGCTGTACACCAGCACACCGCCCGGGCGGACGCGCGATGCCGCCTGCCGGAGCAACTGAAGCTGTTCAGCCGCCAACCGAGTGATTTCCTTCGGCTGGATGCGCCAGCGCAGTTCCAGGCGCCGACGAAGCACTCCCGTGTTCGAGCACGGGGCATCGACCAAGACCCGATCGAAACGGTCCTCGGGACCGCCGAGTTCCGGATTGGGCTGCAACTCGATTCCGGTAACCCCCAGGCGTTGGGCGTTCTCACGGACCAAATCCAGGCGACCCGCGTGGGCATCATGGGCCACAATGCATCCGGTGTTCTTCAGACGCTCAGCAATGGCGAGAGTCTTACCGCCAGGGGCCGAACACAAATCCAGTATGCGCTCACCAGGCTGGGGATCGAGCAACTGCACGGCCATCAGGGTGCTGGGATCTTGCACGTAGAAGCCTCCCTCGCGGAACGAACCCAGGGTTTCCAGGGAAGGATGACGGCTCAGAGCGAAGACGGTGTCGGGATCGGCCCAATCCACCGTGACCGGGGTCGCCTCCACCCCTTCCGAACCCCACCGGGCCAGCAGGTCTTGCGACGTGGTCCGGAGTCGATTGACCCGGGCGATGGTGGTCGGCGCGGAGTTGTTCCAGGCCAGCAGCCGTTGAAGATCGGCCTCGTTCAAGACTCCGGCCCATCGCTGCACCAACCACTCCGGATGAGACCAGCCCAAGGCCGGCTGTTTCAGGCGCAGCGCTTGGAGGGTCTGACGGCAGGCGTCTTTTTCGCGGGCCACCCCGCGCAGCACCGCGTTGACGAAGCCACTCTGGGCCGAGAACCCACGCTGACGGGCCAACAGGACGGCCTCATTGACCACCGCATGATCGGGAACTCGGTCGAGAAACAGCAGTTGGTACAACCCCATCTGCAGAATACCCCGAAGGACCGGCCGCTGTGGCCGCCCATCGGTGCGGGAGGCGACGATATAGTCCAAGGCCGCACGGTTGCGCAGCACGCCGAAGGCGATCTCCTGTGCCAGACGCCGATCTCCTTCCGAGAGGGCCTGCAGACCCGGGATCCGCTCCAGTCGATGCTCGAGAAAATCCCCGGGCTCTCCGCTTTGCAGAAGGATCTCCAGCACCATCGAGCGGGCTGTTGGCGGTGGCAGCGGACGAGCCCGTGGTGGGCGTTCAGATGAGTTCGAGATCATCGGCCTGAATTTTTGCAACAACGGCCTGCCCGATGAAATCGAGCCGCAAGTGAACATCGGACATCTTGGCGCGGCTTTCCACCCAAGCCTCCATACCCCGCAAGGGTCCTGATTTGATGCGCACTTGAAGGCCCGCCTTGATTTCCGGGCAGACCTGGATCTCCACCTGCGCATCCAGAGCTCGGTAGATGTCGTCGAGCTGCCCCACAAACTCCGCCTGATCCGGGACATCTAGCAAATTGGCCACATACCGGTTCTGCACCAGCATCTGGCGATGGCGCCTCTCCACCCGCGCAAAGAGGTAACCCGGAAACAGCGGCTTCTCGAAGACCACGCGCTTGCGAACATAGGTCTTCACGCTGCGGTACAAGGGCAAACGGTGTTCGTAGCCCTGCTCCACGCAGAATTCGGCCAGTTTCTTCTCTGAACGTGGCCGGCAATGAGCCACAAACCACAACAACTCCGTCCACTCCGGTTCCATCAACAGTGGATCGTCCGGCTCAGAGGATTCGGAAGGATAAGAAGCCATGCTGAGTGTGGGGATGACCGGGTCGAAACCCGGCATCCCAATCAACCCGGAGACAGGACTGCCGGCCGACTAGGCGGCCGCGACGTAAGCCGTAATACCGTCGATGCGGTATTTCTTGGACTGCCCTTCGGACCGGAAAGCGACCTCGGCCCCAACAGCTTGGCCCACGAAGATCTTCGCAAAGGGGGTCAGGTAGCTGAGGATGTTCTTGTCCGGATCCCCATCCCAGGCTCCGAGGATTTGGAACCGCTCCTTGATGCCAGTTTGGACCTCGGTGACGTGGATGACCGTCCCCGGCCCAACCACATCGGTGCGGACATTGGCCCAGTCGGTGCCACGGGCGCGCCCCAGATCGCGCTCCAGTTCGGCCTTGCGGCGCTGGAGCACCCGCTGCATTTCCTTGGCGGACTTGTACTCGTGATTCTCGCGCAGGTCGCCGTAGCTGCGGGCCAGAGCGATGTCCTTGACGTTGGCCGGCACGCGCTTGGTGACGAGGTCTTGATACTCCTCCTGACGGCGCTGGAGGCTGGGCCAGCTGACCAGGAAGATATGATCCTCCTTCTTGTTGTCGCCGGTGATCATCTCTTGGATCGCCGGGTAGGCCTTGACGATGCGGGCGAACAGGGACCGCTTGTCCATGTCGTCAAAGCTCGGCGAGAGCTGCAAACTGCGAGTCAGATCGCGGATGACTTCGATGTCTGCCGACTCGATCAACTCCGGCAGGAGCTTGATGTCGTCGAGGATGAAATCGTGGAGACGGTTGGATCGCTTTTCGTTGAAGGCATCCCGCTCCATAGCGGTCAGCATCGCACGGAAAACCTCAGGCCCGAGGATGTCAGCGAAGTGATCATCGCGCTCCTTGCCCAGCCAGAGCAGCAGCTCGCTGCTGGCGCCGTGCTGACTGACGAGCCGGATCAACTCCTGTTTGAGCAACTGGCCCCGGTTTTCCAACAGCAGGAGCCGGGCACATTCACCCGCCAACTTCGCGCTGACGTTGTTGATGATGAGGATGAGCTTGGCGCCCCAATCGGGCACGGAATCCCGCAAAGCCTCGAGAGCGCGGCGGTGCTTAGCCGCGGGGAGTTCGGCGAAGAATTCCACCAACTTGTTCTGGCTGGTGAGAATGTCGCGGGCGGTGATCGGACCTTCGGGGATGTCCAGGGCCGCCAATTTCTTGAGGTCGTCGCGAACGAAGACACCCTCCAACGCCAGGGCGGACATGGTGACCGCATGGTTGGTGATGTCGGCATTGAGCATGGCCACGATCTCGGTGATCACGGCCTTGTCGTTGATGTCAGCGACGCTCTTGAGGATTTCTGAAGCCACGGCAACACGGGCTTTCAGGCCCTTGGCCGCCTTGAAGTCCGTGGCCAAGCGCACGCCGATGTTGACCTCGGACTCCTGATAGAGAATGTGCTCGGTCTTTTTGAGCGGTACGGTGAAGTGGCCGTCCTTCTTCATCTCAGACCGGGCGACTTCCCACCACTTCTTCCAGTCGCTGCTGATGACATCCTTCAGGATGCTTTGGATCTGGTCGGCGGTGGCTGAGCCACCGAAATTGTTCAACGCCAGCTTGACCACAGATAGGTGATGCAAGGCGGCCTCGCGCTTCAGCCCGTCGAGGTCGAGGGCCTTGCGTGCAAGGATGTGATCCTGGGCGATGGGCTTGAGCGATTCTGCCGAGAAGGCGAGGTCCATCGAGTGACCCGCCTTGCTCGTGAAGTCGATGTTCAGGCGTCCCAGGGCCAGATCCACAGAAACGATACGGCCAAAACCCCAGCTCTTGTGATGGCAGAATCCCGCTTCCTTCAGCGACAGCAGCGGGGCGATGTGGGATTTCTGAATCTTTCCGGCGGCAACCAGTTTCTCAAGTTCGTCTCTCATGATCGGCTCAAAGTAGGCAGCCCAGTGTGGGCGGTCGGGAACTATGCGCCGCCGATGTCCTTCAGACCAACAGGAAATTCATCCGTCACGGTTCTGGTCTCTCATAAGAGTCTCCCCTAATCGGCCATAGGGATACCATAGACTCCCTCTAAACCGGAACGA
>CANHYD010000234.1 GCA_947464705.1 Verrucomicrobiota bacterium
CACATTCTGGCCGAAGACGGCCTTGGGTTGGATGGTCTTGCCGCGCCAGCGCTTGATCTCGGAATGACCGTCGGCGAAGGAGAAGCCGCAGGCGCCGTTGTGGTAAGAAGCGGGCATGTCGATGATGCGGGCGTTGGCGGTTTCGGCATCCCGCATTTGAATGGCGAAGGCCGCGTCGTTGATGCTGCCGGGGTGCTCATCCACGAACACCCAGGTTTGCGAGGGGTTCACGATGTTGCCTTCTTTGGAGTAGGTGCGCCAAGCGGTCTGGTTCCGACCGGAATTCGATCCATCCAGCCACTCACCGTACCCGAATACCTGACGGATCGTGTTTGGCCTAACGGAACGATTTTCTCGCCTCGCAGGCGGGGTTTCCCTTCAGTTGTCCGGCCCGCGGAACTCGCTCACTTAATCCGCGATCCAAATCCCGAATCCCCGCGTATGAAGGCCATTCAACTGGAAAAGCCCGGATCATTCCGGGTTCTCGACATCGACGAACCTCCCGCACCCGGCCCGGGTGAGGCGGTGGTGCGCGTCCATCAGGTGGGCATTTGCGGCACCGACCTGGGGGGGTATCTGGGTAAGATGCCGTTTTTCTCCTACCCGCGAATCCCTGGCCACGAACTGGGGGTTGAAGTGGTGGCGGTCGGCGAGGGCGTGACGGCGGTACGCCCTGGGGATCGCTGCAGCGTGGAGCCCTATCTGAATTGCCAGAGCTGTCACGCCTGCCGCCGCGGTCACACCAACTGTTGCCACCACAATCAGACCTTGGGGGTGCATTGCGACGGAGGACTCCGGCGTTACTACACCGTGCCCGCCCGCAAGCTCCATCCAGGTGCCGCGTTGGACTTCGAGCAGTTGGCGCTGGTGGAGACCCTGGCCATCGGCAGCCACGCCGTGCACCGCGCGGCACCCAAGGCGGGTGAAACGGTGCTGGTCATCGGGGCTGGACCGATCGGATTGAGTGTCATCGAGTTCGCCAAGCTCAGCGGCGCCCGGACCGTCGTGATGGACATGAACGAGCAGCGCTTGGCCTTCGTCCGCGAGGTCATGGGGGTGGCCGACACGGTGCTGTCCCGGGGCGATGGGTCGGAGGTGGCGGCCTTGGAGGTTCTCACCGACGGCAATGGAGCCGAGTCGGTCATCGATGCCACCGGGTCCCACAAATCCATGAGCCAGGCATTGGGCTTCTGCGCTTTTGCCGGAAAGCTGGTTTATGTGGGCATCACCCAGGCGGATTTGACCTTTCCCCATGCCCCGGTTCTGCACCGTCGGGAACTGAGCATCCTGGGCAGCCGCAATGCGCTCCCGGAAGATTTCCGCAGCATCATCGGTCATATCCAAGCCGGTCGGATCAACACCCGGCCTTGGATCACCCATCGTTCCGCCTTCGGCGACATGATCGGTCAGTTTCCCTCCTGGTTGAAACCGGAGACCGGGGTCATCAAGGCGATGGTGTCGGTCGATTGAATCCCCCCGGCAATCTCCACAGCCGCCATGAACACTCCTCCCCCCTTGCTGCCCCTGCGCGGGGAGGAGCTGCCTTTGGAGCGGGGCGCGACGCGGGTGTTGATCGCGCTGAATGGGGCGTTCTTCGCCTACGAGCAATGGCTCGATCGGGTGGATCCCAGTCGCCAGCGTTGGTTTGAATTGAACCACGCTCTGAGCCTCGAAGGGCTGCGACGGGGAGCCTGGTGGCAGTGCCTGAGCTTTCAGTTCCTGCATGGGGGTTGGATTCACCTGGTCATGAATCTCCTCCTGCTGCACTCGTTGGGTCCGGTGATGGAGACCACCCTGGGGCGGTGGCGTTTCCTCCTGCTCTACTTGGTCAGCGGAACTCTGGGCGGCATTCTCCACATGGCGGGCGCCTGGATGATGCCGGATGCCTTTGGAAGCACTGTGGTAGGGGCGTCAGCCGGGTTGTGTGGTTTGTTGGCGGCCCTCGGAGCGCTGCATTCCGAGGAACGCTTGAGGGTGTTGCTCTTCTTGGTCCTCCCCATGGAAATTCGGGCGAAGTTTCTCCTGCTGGGCGGCATCGTCATCAGCGCCCTGGGTGCGGTCTTCTCGGTGGGCCCCATCGCTCATTTGGCCCACCTCGGAGGCTTCATGGGCGGCTTGGCGATGGCCCTGGTTTTTCAGCGGAATCCCCGGCCTGTCCACCGGTGAACGCGCTGCGGGTGGATCCGCATTGGAAAATCGCTCCGGCCCGGACTACTCTGAAACGCAATGCTTTCAGATCGGGACTACATGCGGGAAGAGGACAACGGGATGGGCCTCTCGTGGACGGTGATGCTCCTCATCGCCTTGGTGGTGGTCTTTGCCGCGGACGCCATTGCCAAAGCCTACCTGGGCCTGTCGCTGCAGCAGTACGGGACCCTGTCCAACAGTGTTTGGCAAAAGGGTTGGGTTTGGCAGTTGTTGACCTTTCAATTCCTGCATGTCGATTTCACCCACCTGTTCTTCAACGGGCTGGGTCTATGGATGTTCGGACGCCCCATCGAGGCGGCGTTTGGCGGCCGACGGATGCTAGGCCTTTGGATCGCTGGTGGTCTGGTCGGTGGTCTCCTGCAGTTGGGGATTAGTGCGGCCTTTCCGAATCAATTTTCCCCAGACGTGGTGGGCGCATCGGCTGGGCTCATGACCTTCCTCGCCATTTTCTGTCGTTTGGAGCCCGATGCCCGGATCTTGCTGGCCCTGATCGTTCCGGTTCCGGCCCGTTTTCTGTTCTACTTCTCGGTCGGAGTCGCCTTGTTCTTCACCGTGGTCCCGTCGCGGGACGGAGTGGCCCACGCGGCGCATCTGGGGGGGCTGCTCTTCGGCTGGTTCTGGGTCCAGGTCGGATACCATCGGGGCGAGGGCTTGTGGGAGCGTCTCTCCGAAGGCTGGCAACGTTGGAATCAGCAGCGTCAGACCCGCCGTGCCCCCGCTCGTGCGGCCCAGGGGCGGATCCTCAAGCCGTCCTTTCGGTCCGACTCAGCTCAGGCCTCGGCCAAAGAACTCTCGGACGCCGAGTTCATCGCCCGAGAGGTGGATCCCATTCTCGAAAAAATCGCACGGGATGGGATTGCCAGTTTGACTGCGGCCGAACGTCAAACGCTCGAGGCGGCCCGCCAAAAGGTGACCCGCCGCTGAGAGCCCTCGTTATCGGCCTCCAATCGGCCCGCGCCTCGCGCTCGCCTTGCCGTGTCAAAGAATCTGCCACGCCACCCGTTCCTCCCAATTGCATCGTCCCGTATCGGCTGTCGTGCGCCTCTAAATGTGGTCCGAAGGTTCTTAGGTAAGGACCGATCTCCGAGCGGTCAGGCGCTGCAGACGCGGCGCTGTCGGAGACATCGCCCTACCCCCAGAGCTCGCCGGACCCCGGCCAGCCTGAAGCAAGACCCCACGTTCCTTCCCCGAACCGCCTCCGAGGTAGGGACCGATCTCCGAGCGGTCCGGCACTGCAGACATGGCGCTGTCGGAGACATCGCCCTACCCCCAGAGCTCGCCGGACCCCGGCCCGCCTGAAGCAAGACCCACGTTCCTTCCCCGAACCGCCTCCAAGGTAGGGACCGATCTCCGAGCGGTCCGGCACCGTAGACACAGCCCGGTCAGAGACATCGCCCTACCCCCAGAGCTCGCCGGCTAAATCGGTTCGGTTCAGGCAATTCCGGCCGACTCATCGGCCAAAATTCTCTCAGCCGCGCGTTCGGTGGCTCCCGGAGGCCCCAGCAGCTGGCGGACCTGGACCAGTTCTTTGCGTGCCTCCGTCAGAGCCCCGGGAATGGTCAGTAATTTCAGGGTGGCCTCGGCCAGAGCGTCAGAAGTCGCTGCGTCTTGGACGAACTCCGGCAGGACCGCCTTGCCGGCCAAGAGATTGGGCATCGCCAGAAAAGGAACCTGGATGATCCGCTTTCCGATTTGGTAGGTGCTCCAAGAGGTTTTGTAGAGAGCGATCGTCGGTACCGCGAACCAGGCGCATTCCAGGGTCACGGTACCGGTCGAGGCGATGGCCACGTCGGCGTCAGCCAGGGTGGTGGTCAGGTTGCCAATCTGGATCGACAAACCTTCGGGATACGGAATGCCCGGAGGCAGAGCCGATCGGGCGGCTTCATGCGGCAACACGAGCGTGCATCGAGCCCCGGTTTTCTCGATCACCCTCTGGGCGGCCGCCGCCACCACTGGCCAGTGGCGTCGGAGTTCCCCGCTTCGACTGCCCGGGAGTAGCACCACATGGGGCCGCTGGCCTGGCGATCGGACCGGGGGTGCTGGTGGCAGACCATGTCGATCGACCAAGGGGTGACCCACGAAGTCGACCCGCACACCCGGGGCATTTCGGGCATACCACTCCTTCTCAAAGGGAAGGATCGAGAGCAATTGGTCCAAGATGTGAGGCATCTCCCGCGCTCGTCCGGCCCGCGATGCCCAGACTTGTGGCGACACGAATTGCACCCGGCGCGGCCGCCAGTTCTGGAAAGGCCCAGAGCGCTCCCGAGTCATCGCAGTGATGGCCTTGAGGAAGCGCAGGTTGAAAGCGCCGAAATCAACCCCGATCACCACGTCTGGAGTGCGTTCGCGGGCGGCCTCCGACAATTGTCGAAACGCCCGTCGGAACCGGCCGAGCTGGCGCAGGGCATCGGCGGGGCCGATGACAGAATGCGCGGTGAGGTCGCAGAGAATTTC
>CANHYD010000235.1 GCA_947464705.1 Verrucomicrobiota bacterium
CGGCATAGGTGAACACCACCTGATTTCCGTGCAATGCGGGGAACCTCAGCAACCGAGCCTCGTCGGCCTGAAGCGCCAGCATCGATCCGAACCCCAACAGCAACAGACGAATCCCGGAGAAGAACCCTCGCATGCAGCGATGGTATCCAGGGGGGCCAACCGGAGCCAGTGGTGACTGCGAAGGCGGGATCGACAGCTCCAGAAGGCCGAGGCAACCGCTCAATCCCGAGTGAAATCGGCGGAAAGGAAACGAAGGATCAACGGATCCTGCGAGGCACGGATTGCTTCCGGCGTACCCACGGCCACGATACGGCCTTCACTGAGGAAGGCGATCCGGTTGGCGATTCCGAAGGCCAGGTCTCGATCATGGGTCACCACCAGCGTGGTGGCGCGGGTCATGGCATTGGCCCGCACAATCTCCCGACCGACCGTCACCGCGACCAGCGGATCCAATTCACTGGTCGGCTCATCGTAAAGAACGACCTGCGGCTCCATCACCAATGCCCGGGCAATGGCCACGCGCTTCTTCATGCCGCCCGACAGTTCCGACGGATACTTCAGGGAATCTTTCGGTCCCAGATGCACCAACGCCAGTTTCTCTTGGACGATCCGCTCGATCTCCGTCGCCGGTTTCAAGCGGTGTTCCGACAGGTAAAGACCGACATTTTCGCCCACGGTCAGTGAATTGAGCAGCCCCCCGCTCTGGAACACCATGGCCAAGCGGAACCGGTCGCGAACGCCTTCGTCCTCAATGCGTGTATCATTGAGGAGAATCTCGCCGGAATCGGCCGTCTCGAGACCGATCAAATGGCGCAGCAACACCGATTTCCCGGAACCGCTCGGGCCCATCAGGACAAAAATCTCCCCGGGCTGAATATCCAGGTCGACGCCGTCGAGGACGACCTGGGAGCCGAAGGATTTTCGGAGTTGGCGGACTCGGATGGCCACGCCGGATTCAGCGATCTTCGCAGAGGTCATGGATTTTAGAATCCTCCCGCCATCGAGGCCTTGGTGAACGGCAAGAGCATGCGGGTGATGACGTAGTCGAGCACCAGAATGAAGACGATCGAGTTCACGACCGCCTTGGTGACACTGCGCCCGATTCCGCGGGGGCCGCCCAGGGTGTCGAGGCCCTGATTGCAGCAAACCACACCCACTGTGACGGCAAAGAGGAAGGTCTTGATCAACCCGTGGATGATGTCTCGGGGTTCCAGGGTGGTCTTAAGGTTGTTGAAGAACGCCGCCGCAGACACGGCCACATCGGTATTGAACGCAGCCACAAAGGCCCCCCCGGCACATCCGATGAGCAGAGAAAACACCAGCAAGCACGGCAGAGCCACGGATATGGCCACAACCCTCGGAAGCACGAGGTACTCGACTGGGTCGATGTTCAGGGTCCGCAGGGCGTCGATTTCCTGGTAGACCCGCATGGACCCCAACTCGGCCGCCATGGCCGAACCAATGCGGCCCGCGATCAAGATCGACATCATCACGGGCCCCAGTTCTCTGGCCAGCGAAGCACCGACCAAGCCTCCCAACAGGGAACCGAGACCGCGCTGGGTCAGCAAGGGGCCCGCCTGCAACGACAACACGCCTCCGATGAAGAGCGAGAGCACGCACGCCATGAAGAGACTGGCGTTGCCAATCTCGAACAACTGCTCGGCCAGATTGCGCCGATAGCGGAAGACCTTCGGCAAGGCCCTGAGGGTTGCCCCAAAAAGCACCAGCATCTTTCCCAGTTCACGAAACACGGTCGGAGGATCGCTGCAGCGGGCCTAGACGGCAATGCCCAAGGTTTTCATCCTGAGGTCACCCCAGTTTCAGCCGCCCGGGAAGCATTGCTGCAACCCGGCCGCCACCGCTGAGAAAGCCCGAGCCGCCTCACCCATCGGGTCGGCCACCACCACCGGTTCACCACGATCTCCGCCCTCGCGAATCGCGACCACCAACGGGATTTCTCCCAGGAACCTCACCCCTTTGCGCTCAGCCTCCAAGCGACCGCCGCCATGTCCAAA
The DNA here is from genome assembly GCA_947464705.1 of Verrucomicrobiota bacterium. Taxonomy (GTDB): domain Bacteria; phylum Verrucomicrobiota; class Verrucomicrobiia; order Limisphaerales; family UBA9464; genus SXXZ01. The sequence goes on from CANHYD010000235.1 coordinate 2,016, forward strand.
AATGTCGACGCGTGTTCCATCCGGGAGTCGGAAACCGCTCATGTTCTCGACGATGCCCAGAATCGGAACCTGGACCTTTTCAAAGAGCGTTACCCCTTTGCGGACCACACCCAATGAGGCTTCCTGAGGGGTGGTGATGATGACGCCACCATCCAAGGGCACCGACTGGCACAACGACAACTGGGCATCGCCGGTGCCCGGGGGGAGGTCCACCAACAAGTAGTCCAAATCACCCCACGCCACCTGATTGATGAACTGGTGGATGGTTTTCTGGATCATCGGTCCACGCCAAATGACAGCCTGTTCCGGATCGATGAGGAAACCCATGCTCATGAGCTTCACCCCATGGCGCACCGGCGGCACCAAGCGCTCATCATCGGTGAGGGTGGGACGCTCCTGAATGCCCATCATCAGCGGGATGCTGGGGCCGTAGATGTCACAATCCAGAAGCCCTACGCGCAATCCAGCACGCGCCAAGGCGCAGGCCAAGTTGACCGAACAGGTGGACTTGCCCACCCCGCCCTTACCCGAGGCGACCGCCACCACCCGACGGACTCCCGGCATTCGATTGCGCTGGGGAACCCCGGTGTTGGCCGAGGCCCCCGAAGCCGCCGCGGTCGGCGTGGGCACCTGGACTTGCACATGGGCATCAGTGATCCCTTCGATCTGGTCCCGCAGTGCGGCTCGGGCCGCGTCGGCGATTTGATTGCCGATCTCCGGATTCGGGGCCGTCAACTCCAGAAGCACTCCGACAGCGCTGCCGTCGATTTGAACACCCTTCACCAACCCGAAGGAGACGATGTCCCGGCTGTATCCGGGGTACTTGACCGTGCGCAGCACCTCCATCACGGAGGACTCTAGAATGGTTGCCATGAATGATTTCGTACGGATGCCTTGCGGCGCTTCTGGTGACAAAAGGGGTGGAGTTGCCCTTTAGACAGCCCCACCCCTCTGTTGGATCGATCAGCGGTTCACTTAGCCGCGACGACCGCACGCTTCTTGTCGGACAGCGCACGGAGGAAGGCGCTCAGATCACGGGTCTCGTCGGCGGTGAGTTTTTTGCCCAATTGCAACCACGCCATCTTTTGGACCGTCTCTTCCAAGGTCTTCTGTGTACCGTCATGGAAGTACGGTGCGGTCAGAGCGATGTTGCGGAGGCTGGGAACCTTGAAGACAAACTCATCGTAGTCTTCCTTGGTGACCTCGATACGGCCTTTATCCGAAGTGTTTTCGTAGGCGTTGAGAATTCCGAGCTTCTTGTAGTCATTGCCTCCGAGGAGCGGCCCCGTATGGCAGGTGGTGCAACCAATCGACAGGTAGGTGTCGAGTCCCTTCAGTTCGGCGGCGGTGAGAGCCTTGTCGTCACCCTTCAGGAAATCGTCAAAGCGATCATGCGTGCGGAGGGTCCGCTCGAATGCGCCGACGGCCTTGGCGAAATTGTCGTAGGTGATCGGGTCAGACTCGCCCGGGAACGCCTTCTTGAAGGCTCCCACATACTTTTTCTCGGCTTTGAGCTTCTCGATCACCGCCGCTTCGCTGGGCATGGCCATCTCACCGGGGTTGAGCACCGGCCCCTTGGCCTGATCCTCCAACGTCTTGGCGCGACCGTCCCAGAACTGGGCGACATGGAAGCCCGCGTTGAGCACCGTCGGGGAGTTGCGGCCACCGCGCTTGCCAAAGGCACCCGGAGAAGTGGGTTCGTTGTCCACGCCGCCACGGTTCTGATCCACCGCATGGCAGGAGTTGCAAGATTGGGTGTTGTTGGCCGAGAGCTTCTTCTCGAAGAAGAGTTCCCGACCGAGTTTCACCCGAGCCGGAGTGTCGTTCTCTGCTCCCGGCATCTTGTCGGGAATCGGGGCCAGCACCTTCAAGGCGCCCGCTCGCAACTCCGACGGAGTAGCGGCGTTCACAGCAGCCGGGACCAGCAAAAGGGCCGACACAGTCAAAGCATGAGCCAAAGGCATGTTCATGGTCATAAAACAGATGTTATTGTAGGAATCAAATTGTGCAAATCGGCGGAACTGCTCAGGAAAGCAGTCTCGACGCGATGGATCGCAGATTGGTGGACCGGTTTCAATGAACCGGCTTCCCAGAGACTTCCGCCGCATGCTGGCTGAAGGACTTTCCACGTCCGGTGGGCGCGATGACCGAGTCGATCACACCGCGCTCGAACTCATCCCACATCGGGGACATCCCCCGGAGCTTGGAGGCGATCTTGGCGAAGGTTTCGATGACGTAGTCGATGTCGGCTTCGGTATTGGCCTCGCCTAGGGTCATGATGATGTTCCCTTGGGCCAGCGCATGGTCCAAGCCAATGGCCCCCAGAACATGGGAGATCTTGAGGCTCTTGCTCACGCAGCTTGAGCCACTGGCCACGGCGATTCCGTTCATGTCGCAGAGCAGCAACTGTCCCTCGCCCTCGATGAACTCGGTGGAAAGATTGAGATTGGTGGTGATCCGATCGGGGCCCGGTTTCGGGCCGTTGAGCTGGATGTAGGGAACCTTCAGCTGGAGCCCCTGCCAAAGGCGCTTCTGCAAAGGAGCCACGTGCGCGACCCGTTGGGGCAGCCGTTCCCGGGCGATTTCTGCAGCCACTCCACCACCCACGATCGCCGGAATGTTCTCGGTGCCCGCCCGACGCC